>DGTW01000018.1 GCA_002393835.1 Treponema sp. UBA4326 | reverse complement strand
AGTCCCAAGAATGTCCGCTATCTTCTGCAGGGTCGGAATGCTGGGGTTCCGTCCGTTTGCACCGTCAGTCATCCAGCGGCTAACCGTAACCTCGCTCACGCCAAGCCTTGCGGCCAGTTCCCGCTGCGTCATCCCCTTTTCCTTTAAGAGGGCCTCAACCCTGCTCTTGAAGTTTGCGTCCATCTCGCTTACCTCCGTCTTATCCTTTTTATCCTGTATCTGGTTATAAATTACAATAACTTAACCAAAATGTCAAGTAAAATGATAAGAAAAGACAAAAAAAATCGGATGAATTCAGAAAAACTACAGAATATTATCACTTTAGGTATATTCAACGGTCAGTTCCAAAAAACATACGGAGAATCCCGGAAAAACGTACGGAGAATTTTTTAAAACACGGCGAGTTTTAAAAAATTCTCGGCGTGTTTTCGGGTAAAACTCGGCGTGAATTTTCACGGGAATGAAGTTCCCCATTATAGGGGAAACTTTTGTAGAATAGCGGTATTTCCGCAACAAAAGAGGGAATTTGTGGTATAATCTTCTATTATTATGGATGGAGAAGATGGCAAAAGCAAAAACTAAATCAGACAAACCGCTTAACATAGATGACATTCTTTTTAAATGCCGGGACATCCTGCGCAACGCAAAAAATTCAGGTTCCTTTTTCGAAAAGCGAGACATGATGCTCACTCTTGTTTTTCTTCGCTTTATCGGAGAAAAATTTGATGATGGTATTGAAAAACTGAAAGCCCAGCTTGTTGAGCGCGGAATGGATATAAATGACCCAAATGTAAAGGCTGCTTTTATAGATGACCCGACTTTTACAGACGGTACTTTCTTTCTCCCGGAAGAATCCCGCTGGAGCACAATCATCAATACGTCTGCAAGCGGGCTGAATGTTGTTCTTGATACCGCTCTTCGCAGTCTTTCTAATACGAGTGAGCAGCTTAAAGGCTGTTTTGTTGAAGGTACTTTTACTACAAGAAATCTTGCTCCAAATGACATTAAGCAGATTGTTGATGAGGTAACAAAGATTACCCACAAGCAGTTCGGAACACAAAGAGATTTAATCGGTTATGTTTACGAATACTTTCTTAAAGAATTTGCTGTTAATGCCACAAAAGAAGACGGCGAATTCTATACCCCGCATGATGTAGTTGAATTGATTGCAAGTTTTATCCAGCCCTTTGACGGAACTTTGTACGATCCTTGCTGTGGTTCCGGCGGTATGTTTGTTCAAAGTGCCGCTTTAATTGAAGCCAAGAAAGGTGACATCTCAAGAATTAATGTTTATGGTCAGGAAAAAGAACCTGCAACATATCGTCTTGCAAAAATGAATCTTGCGCTTCGTGGAATAAGCCATAATCTTGGAGCAGAAGCCGAAAATACATTCCGACTTGATTTGCACAAAGGAATTTCTTTTGACTACATCATGGCAAATCCGCCGTTTAATCTTAAAGGCTGGTTCGATTCAGACACGATGAAAACAAACGACAGCCGGTGGGTTGATTATGCACTGCCTCCAGAAAGCAACGCAAACTATGCCTGGATTTTGCACATTCTCAGTCACCTAAAACCGAATAAGGGCATAGCAGGCTTTCTTCTTGCAAACGGAGCTTTGGGCGATGCAGACGGAACAGCACCAATTATCCGACAAAAATTAATTGAAAATGATAAAGTTGAAGCAATTATTGTTCTTCCAAGAGAATTGTTCATCACCACTGACATCAGCGTAACCTTGTGGATTTTGAACAACAATAAAAAAGGCGGAAAATCAAAGGACAGAAACCTTCGCGACCGTTCAAAAGAAATTCTCTTTATGGATTTAAGAAGCTGGACTGGAGACGAATGGAACAACGCCGTAAAGAATATGCAGAAAAAGAAATATGCTCTTACATCAGGGCAGATTTCAAAAGCAGCCGAGATTTACCGTAAATGGCAGGAAGAGGGAACTGACGGTAAGAACTACGCAGAACCAGAACTTTACAGAAGCGTAGATTTTGAAACAATCAAAGCAAATAACTTTTCTCTTGTTCCAAGCCGCTATATTGAATTTGTAGACCGTGACACAAACATTGATTATGACGCAACATTAAAAGAAACAAGCAAAGCTGTAAGCGAGCTTTTAAAAGCACATGAAGCCAATACTGCAAAAATCAAAGAAGCTTTTGAAGGACTTGGGTATGGAATCTAGCAGAGCAGAAAAACTTGATAAAATAAGGCAAATTGGCGAAACGGTTTCTGTTGAATTCAAGCGTTGTGGCGGAAATATTGAACACGATGTTTACGAAACTGTTTGTTCTTTCTCAAATAGATTTGGCGGAGATATTTATCTTGGGATTCTTGATGACGGAACTGTAAATGGTGTGCCGGAAAAAGCAGCTCCGACCATGATTAAGAATTTCATAACGGTGCTGGCAAATCCCGCTCTTTTTTCACCGACACTTACGCTTGATCCAGAAATCATCACTTACGAAGGAAAAACTCTTATTCACATTCATGTGCCAGTTTCGGGCGATGTGATTAGTTTTA
>DGTW01000279.1 GCA_002393835.1 Treponema sp. UBA4326 | reverse complement strand
TAGCTCTTCCCGCATTTCATGCAGTAGTTGCGCAATGTGCTTCCGTGAAGTTCCCAGACTACCTTGCTGCCCGCAAGCTGGTGCAGGCCGTCTATGTTCTGAGTGACAACGGCAGTCAGTTTTCCGGCGGCCTCAAGCTCAGCCAGCTTTTTGTGGGTCACATTCGGCTGAACGCCCTTTACAATCAGTTTCTTTCTATAAAATCGGTAGAATTCTTTTGGATTTGCGTCAAAGAATGAGCGGGAGATTATCGTTTCGGGCGGGTATTTCCATTCCTGCTGGTAAAGGCCGTCCTGGCTTCTGAAATCCGGGATTCCGCTTTCGGTTGAAACGCCGGCACCTCCGAAGAAGACTATATTCTTTGATTCATCAATCATTTCCTGAAGTTTCTGTATTTTTTCGTCCATGACATTCTCCTTTCTTTTTTGATTACTATATTATACACCCAATAATAAAATTTTAATCTAGTTTTTGGAATTTTTTGCCGATAATTAGAATTGAATTTGTTTATCACTTTAACTAATATGTAAAGATATATTAAGTGATTTTTAGGAAACTATAAGGGCAGCAAAGTATGAAAAAACTTCTGAGACTAATTATTTCAGCATCTATTCTCTTCGCAGGGGCAGCTTCAGCTTTTTCTTTTGGTAAAAAAGATGTCTCATATCGCAATGTAGAGGACATGGACAGCTGGCAGGAAACTTTTGACATCAACGAAAAAAAAGAAGGAAAATATAATATCTATGTCGAGGCAAAGGACAAGGGAGGCAACACTGAAATCGCAGGCCCTTACAACCTTTTCATCGATCCTGATTCAGACTATGCCATTTGTTCAATAACAAACCCGATCAACAACATGCGCGTTCCGGGAAACCTTAACATTGTCGGAACCTGTGTTGATGACGACGGAATTTCTGAAGTCTGGCTCGTTCTCGATGGAGGAGACCCTGTAAAAGCCGAGGGCCGGGCATTTTGGTCTTACTATCTCGACACCAACAATCTCGAAGAAGGCCCCCACACAATTGAAGTCTGGGGTGTTGATATAAACGGTCTCTCTTCCCAGGACAAGCCCAAGAAAAAGGCTTTCGTCACATGGAACCTTGACCGCCGTCAGCCAATTACCGAAGTTACGAACCATGCTCTGGGCGAGCTTGTTTCAGGAAAAATCACTCTTGAGGGAACTGTTTCTGACGGAAACGGAATCAAAGCCCTTTATTATTCTCTCGACAACGGAGAGACATACAGCCTTACAAAAATCAAGGAAGACAAAAAGAACGGAAACTGGACTTTTGAGCTTCCAATCGATACAAGGCTCGATAAAGACGGTCCTGAAATTCTCTGGTTCAAGGCAATAGACAAAATGGGCTCTGTGGGAGTTTCTTCATACCTCTACTTCGTCGATAACACCAAGCCAGACGTAAAAATCGTTTCCCCAAAAGAAGATGAAGTCTGCAAGGGAATTTTCACGGTGGCCGGATTCGCAAAGGACAAGGTTGGTCTTCATAAGCTTTCATGGACTTTCAATGGTCAGACAGAAAACTTTGAGCTTGTTCCCGGAAACCCCTACTGGAGCAAGGAAATTGACACCCGTTCAATAAGCGGCAAAAAAGTAGATTTCGCAATTACTGCCGTTGATACAGCAGGCAACATCGTTACTGTAAAAAACACGATTCTTCTCAATCAGGAATTGGACAAGCCTTTGGTTACAATTCAGACCCCGGAAAATGCTTCAATCGTCTCGGGCGAGGCCGGAACTCTTTTCGTTCGTGGAATTGTAAGTGATGATGATGGTGTGGCTTCAGTGCATTACAGCCTTGACGGCGGTTCTGAGACAGAACTTGCCTGTGAGGGTGTTTTCTGCGCTCCCATTGAGGCAGAAAATCTTTCTATGGGCCAGCACAAAATCACTGTTTACGCAAGTGACATTCACGGAACAAAGGGAAATCCTGTGACCACCACTTTCACGGCCATGGGAGACAAAATCAGCTTCGGTCAGGCAAGCGTATCTGGCACGGCTGTCACAAACGGACTTCTTGTTCATCCAGAGTCAAATCCTCTTTATGAGCTTTCAGCAACTTCTCCATCTGGAATTCAGTATTACAGCTACAAAGTCGAAAGCGGCTTGGATGATGTTTTTGTTTCTGAAGAATTCACTCCGAAAAACCCAGAAAAAAGCATCTCTGTAAAAATCCCTCTCGCTCAGGCGCCATGGGGCCTTGTTCAGATTACTGTTTCTGCAAAAGACATTTATGAGCGTGTCGTAGAGTACAAGTCTCTCGTCAATATCAAGGATTTGTCTTACATTCACGAAGACCTGCTGGACTCTCCGCTGGCAGACAAAATCCTTGAAGGCAATGACGATTCTGGCGGAATTAAGGTTTCTGTGGTTAGCGTTAACGGCGAGGAATACAAGGGTGGCATGAATGTCACTATTCCTCATGGAAATTCAAGCTCAGCCCTTGCACTTTTCTCAGTTGAGTCAGAAGAAAAATCACTTTCAGTAAATTACTTAATCGAAGGCGACAATGAGATTGGCGGCGATGTAAAGCAGATGGGAAAAGCCCAGCTCGTTGACGGTTACTATCAGGTTCCTCTTGCCAACCTGCCTTCTCGTGTCACAACTCTCACTGTTCGTGCCGAGGCCGGAAAAATTGCCAGCGGAAGCTGCAAAATCTCTTTCTGTGTTGTACGCCCGCTGCCGGAAAAGGTCAGCTCATGGAAGGTCGGTGAAGTTCACTGGCTTCCGGACGGAAATGCCTTCTATAAAGATACTCTTAATGCCTATGTAATTCCGGCAAACACTCCTTTCACGGGATATGCCAATGTTTCGGCTCCTGTCACGGCAAGCCTTTCTGTCAATGGCTTAGAACTCGCAAACGAAGACAAGTCACTGGCAATCACGGCCCTCAAAGACGGAACTTACAAAAATGTTTCTGTCAGCGTAAAAGACGGAAGGGGCAAGTCATTCTCTTCTCCTCTCATCACCCTTGTGGTTGACAGTGAGCCTCCTGCCCTGGAAATTGTTGCTCCAAAAAATCATATTTGGGTTAAAAACAACACCCAGCTTTCTGTAACGGCCAGCGATGTCAACGGAATCGCAAAAGTCGAGTACTCTATTGACGGAGGCGCTTCATGGGCTGACATGAAGGGCAGTGGCGGCCAGTACACGGCCAATGTCAGCGTAAGCACAGCCGAGGACGGCCTCATCGGAATTGATGTCCGAGCCACCGATGTAACTGGAAAGAGCAGCGTAAAATCAGTTGCAGTCCAAAAAGATACGACTCCGCCAACAGTTGAGGTTGTTCTTCCGGGCGGGGACGACATCGTAAACGGTGAAAACCTCATCGCATTCATCGCAAAGGATAACGGTCGTCTGGACAAAGTTCAGTACTTTGCTCCCCTTAAAAAAGGCGAGACTCCAAAAGCCGTTGATATTCCTTTGGCATCAATGATTACAACTCATATCGGAACGGCTGAAAAACCAATCGATGACCTCATGTCATTCAAGTTCATCGATGCAATTGGCAACGAAACTGAAATAAAGCAGTGGAATTTCATCATCGACAATGTAAGCGATTTGCCGGTGGCTGAAGTTCATGTTCCTGAAGAAAATGCTGTCCTTACCCGAGATTTCCAGTTCTCTGGCGTTATTTACGATGATGACGGTGTAATGAAGAATGAGCTTGATGAAGTCGTTGCAGGTCCAAAGATTTTCTACAAATTCGACAACGGCCGTTACGAAGAGCTTAATCAGATTGGTACCAGCTTCATCATTCCGAAAAAACTCACGGATTTTACTGACAACGAGCACTCAATCACTGTCTATGCAGTTGACATCAATGGTGTCCGCGGTCCAGAATTTACCCGCAATTTCAGGATTTCACTTGAAGAGCCAAAGGGTTCTGTCCTTACGCCTCCAATCAGCGAGACAGTCAAGCAGACTGTCAAAATGAGCGGCATTGCGACCGACAAAAACGGTATCAAGGCGGTTTACATTTCTGTTGACAACGGCAACTCTTACAATGAGACTGTAGGAAAATTCGGCCACGAAATGACTCAGTGCAACTGGACTTATGAATTCGACACAAGGGTCATCGAAGACGGAACACATGTCGTCTTTATGAAGGTCGTTGACTGGTATGGAATCGAAGGCTTGTATTCTTCATTGATAAACATAGATAATACGGCTCCAAAAATTGACCTCATGCTGCCTCTGGATGATTCACGCTCTACAGGCATGGTCTTCTTCTCTGGTCAGACAGTAGACAACATCGAGCTTACGAAACTTTACATCACCATCCGTTCTCTTGACGGACGCTCTGTAAGCTCAAAACTTGCCCGAACGGACTTGTCTCCAGATGAAATCATCACAGAGTCGCTTGATATTTCAAATCTTGACGATGGCTTCTATAACATTGAGCTTACCGGCGTAGATGCGGCAGAAAACATCACCAGGGTCAGCCGAAACATCAAGCTGGACAAAAAAGCTCCCAAGGCCAAGGTTGACCTGCTTTATCCGCTTAACGGCGAATTCGTTCAGGGCGTATTCAATCTTTACGGAACTGCTGTCAGCGAAACTGACATTCTGGGACTTAACCTTTATGTTGACGGAAAGGAAGTTGCTCAGACAGAGCTAAGCGAGAGCGGCTACTTCAAGTTTACCCTTGACCAGACAATGATTGAGGAAGGAAAGCATGATGTTCGTGTAGAGGCCATGCTTGCAGACACCTCAAAAATTGTCTCTAACACCCAGTACCTTAACTATGGTGCCGTCGGCCCATGGGTTACAATCGACAATTTCACTTATGGTGACTTTGCAATCGACCGTCCATACATCATCGGTAACGCAGGTTATTCTTACGATGAGGAAGAGGTCATCCGAGCCAACGCTAAGGGTGCTTCAAAAGAGCTTAGGGATGCTGTGGCGGCAAAAGTCGTCGAGAGCGTGGAGCTTTCATTCAACAACGGAAAGTCATTCACGAAACTTTCATCAAACGGAAAATGGCGTTACCGTGTCGAAAATGAAGACATTGCTGAAGGCTATCACTTCCTCCTTGTTCGAGCCAAGATGAAAAACGGTGAGGTCGCAGTTACCCGCTGTATCGTGCAGGTTGACAGCACCAAGCCGACAATCAAGCTCATTTCTCCTGGTTCTGGCGGCCACTACAACCAGCAGCTGGAATTCTCCGGCCTTGCAAAGGACGATGTTGCCCTTAAGAGCCTGACCCTTGCCTTGCGTCAGGGAGATAAGTCTTCTTATGAAATCCCGGCCTTTATCCAGGGACTCTATTTCGACTGGCAGTTCTGGGGTGCAACCCTCTTCAATGTGGGTGCCGGTCTTACCTTCTTCGACGACAATGTTAAGCTGCAGGTTCAGTGGGGACAGTTTACCCAGCAGCAGCGCAACCTTTTTGACGATACGACCTTGCGCTATGGTGGCGACAATGTATTCGGCATGAAACTTCTTGCAAATGTATTCTACATGCCATTCAGGTACTACCTTGGCCCTGACTGGGAATGGCTCAGCCTTAATGTGGCTGTCGGCGCGAACTTCACCCGCTTTAATGAGTCTGGTTCTGGAAAGGCTCAGATTCTTTCCGCAGGTCTCTTGCAGCTGGAGTTCCCAAGAGTCACCTTCTCAAGGCAGAAGATGTTCAGGACAATCGCCTTCTACACCGAAGGCCAGCTCTGGTTCATTCCGACGGATGTTTCTTCTGATGCGCCAAGCCTTGTTCCGCAAATCTCATTTGGTTTGCGCGTAAATGTATTCTAACACTTAAAATTGCGGGTTTTGAGTTGAATTCGATGATTCAAAGCCCGAAATTTTAATTTTTGTTTAAAAAAGCTCTCAGAAAAGTGATTTTTTTTACAAAGAAAACTTAAAATTCCCTAAAAGGTGTGTTATTATTATAATCTGCAAACTTAGGTTTAGGTGTCTTGTTGCTTAATATAAAGTCTTAAAGGGCGACATTTATCTAATGTTCAGCAGATTTCCTGCCGTTAACAACAAAATATTCAAAAAAGTATATTTTAATTTTTTCATCTTAGATTTTGAGATTCGGAGGCTTTATATGCTCAGGAAATCTTTGTTTAATAAATTCGCTGCTATTACTGTATCCCTTGCTCTTGCAACGGGCTTCTTTTCTTGTGGAGAAAATGCGGGACTCGGCTCTTCGATTGACACGAAGGCTCCGACCCTTGCCATAGAATATCCTCCTTCAGGAGCGGCAATCCGGGACAGCTTTATCCTTGCGGGAAGCTGTTCGGACGATAAAGCCATAAGCCGTGTCCTCGTAACCGTAAAACGCCTCGAATCTGACATTGAATTCGAGCCTCTCTCTTATACAGCCACTGTCAGCGCAGACGCAAAGAGCTGGCAGATTAAGCTCAACGAAAAGGATGAGGCAAATGAGTCATATTATAACGGCTGGCAGCTTCCGGACGGAAAATATGAGATGAGCGTAACCGCCTACGATAATGTAGGAAACAATTCTGGTGCAAGCTCTCGCTCATTTGAAATCGACAATACTCCTCCTCTCTTCATTATCTCAAACCCTGGCGTAGTAAAGAACGAGAACAAAGAGCCTTCTGCTTACGGTTCAGTTTTCACTATTGATGGAACTATTTCTGACAACCACACCATTTCTCTGATGGATGTTGAAATCTACGACGAAGATGGAAACTGTCTTTCTCACGAAACTTACAATGGCGAGGACATCAACTGCTTCCGCGAGGAAGAAATTCCTACTGCGGGTGGTACAAGCGTTCAGATTGCACAGTATGTCGAGGATGAAGCAGCTAACCGCTATTCAAAATTGCACCCGGAAAAGACTGGCACTGTAAATTATTACGCAAAAATCAAGCTCTACGATGCAACTCAGGTTTATCAGAATCCTCCAAAAGCAAGTAAAGATGCAGCTCGTACGGCAGAAGAACTCAAAGAAGATTCTGTCGGTAATGTAAGCTCAAAATTCTATCTTTATGATGATGTCTACGCTTCTCTCATGAGCAAAAAGAACGGCGGAAAGGGATTGAGCGCGGCTGCCCTCAAAGACATTGTTTCTGGAATCGACTCTAGCGATGATGCAAGAGACACACTCGCTACCTTGAACGAAAAAGAAAAGGATTCATCAAAAGAAGAAAACCAGCTCTATTTCTCTCTCAACCCGGAAGCAAACCCGACCTACAATATTTCGGGCTATGATTTTGATTTTACGGGTGAAGGAATCATTCAGTCGGCTTCAAGCGGAAACACCATAAATGTCACTGTAAGCGCGGGTCTCGACAATGTAAAAGTCAATCCTGCGACAGTAAAACTTTGGATGAAAGAATTTGACGCTGCCCCAACTAAGGAAGAGCTCGACACTGCCATTCCGAAACTTGTCGGCGATGTCAAAGCCATGGAGCGTGAAGAACTTGAAGCCAGCGAAATTGACTGGACTCTTATTCGTGATAATTCTAGCTATGCTGGAAGTTCTGTTTCCGTGCAGACTATTGCAGTTACTCTCCCAGCCAAGGGAATTGAACTCAACAAATATTATATTCTCGTTGTCACAGGTCAGGATGTCGACAAGGTTGATTTCAAGCAGAATACAGTTTTCGGCTTCATCGGAAATGTAAGTGGAATTGCGCCAACAATCGAAATTAATTCTCCAGAGAACGGTACATTCGTAAAAGCAGAAGATTTTGCGTTCGAGGGAACTGCTTTTGTCAATAATTCCCAACTGAAAGTAAAAACTCTCCAGACGACAATTACAGCTACAAACGGTGCCGTAGCAGTCGGAAACGAAAATGGCTACACCGTTGAGCGGCAGTTCGACGAGGAAACCAAAGAATGGACTGGTGACGAGGCTTTGACAATCACTAACGATGAAGCCGTCTGGAAATGGACTTTAACGCCTTCAAAAATCGAAGATTTCCTTGAAGATACAAAGGATGCGACAAAGTACACTCTCTCAATTAAGGGAATTTCTTCTTCCGGACATGATGTGACCATGAGCTCAATGGTTCAGCTCGACATTACTCCACCTGTAGTCTCGATAAATACGATTACCCCGATTGTAGAGGGAAAAGATTTCGACGGAAGCAACAATGTTTACATCAACGGAACCGTGCGAATCATGGGAACAATCGTTGAACAAAACCTCAAGGAAGTTACTTACGATATTTTTGCCAAAACTGAAGATGAAGATGACTTCGTTTCGATTCTCGAACTGATGAAGCAAGCCTCACAAGGCCCATATTCATCTGATTTGTTCGACGGAAAGCTTGA
Source organism: Treponema sp. UBA4326 (assembly GCA_002393835.1). Lineage (GTDB taxonomy): Bacteria > Spirochaetota > Spirochaetia > Treponematales > Treponemataceae > Treponema_D. The sequence continues at coordinate 16,416 of DGTW01000279.1, read as the reverse complement.
GCGGTCAAATTCAATAGACATCTCCTTCCCGACGACCTATCTTACGGCCTATTATGCCAAGAAGACTGGAAAGACTGATCCAAAGATTACGATAAAAGTCACCCTCATGGCAGAAGATATTGTAGGAAACAAGGGTGAATACAGCTCAACCATTTACAATAAGACTCTTGAAAATCCTGACGGACGGGACTTCATCATTTATCAGGAAACAGACCGGCCGAAAATTACGCTGGATAATGCATTTACTGAATACGAGGACAATGGCGTAACAAAATCCCTGCTCTGGAAGGAAAGTGATGATCTTGAGCACAACAATTCATGCAACATCAATACTGACCACAACCTCTTCGGCACTGTAAGCAACAATAGGCTTCAGGTTTCTGCAAGCGATGATGACGCTTTGAGTGCCATCCGTATTTCGGTATTTGCATATAAAGACGACAAAGACGAACTTGTCGGAGGTGGATCGAGCTTCTTCAGCAAGACTACTGGCACATATAAATGTGATCTGCCAGATGAAGAAGGCGTTTACAAGGTCAAGGTTGAGGCTTTCGATTCAAAAATCCTGCCTACTGACTTGAACGACAGTTCAACAAGCTTTGGCTACAATTCTACCGATGAATTCTACATCGCAATCAGCTCTGGTGCTCCTAACATTGAAATCAGTAAGCCTTATGCAGGAAGCTATCAGTCTGGAACTGTTGATATTGCTGGTTCCGTCACAAAGAAAGAATGGATTAAGAGTGTTGAGGGTGTCCTGAATCAAAATGGCGAGCTTCTTGAAAGCATTGTTGTTTCGGAGCCGGCATTTGCCAGCCAGGAGGCTACGGCTTGGAACTCCAGCGTAACTCTTCCGACCAATGCTTCTGGTAATTACAGCCTCGTTTACACAGTCACGGACAGATTCGGCCAGAAGAATTCTGTCGAGCGCTCATTTATGGTGGATATTTATCCGCCGAAATTCAAAATCGAAGAACCGGATAGCGAAAACCGTAATGTATTCACAAAGGACGGCATCTACACTGTAAAGGGAAGCATTTCTGACGGCGAGGGCACAAGCGGCATTAAGGGACTCTACTACAGCCTCAAAGCTCAGACTGCAAGCGGCGACACTTACAAGCCCTTCAATGGCGACAAACTTTCTGATGACTGGCAGCAGGCTTCTGTTATCGCTAAAGAAAAGGGCCAATTCACCTGGACTGCAAATATTGATTTGACAGGAATCGCTTCTACGGACGGCTCGGAGAGCAATACGGTTTACTTTGCGGCAATCGATGAAGCTGGAAATATTTCACTCATTTCTGAAAACTCGGATTCTTCTTCACTTAAAATCACAAGGGATACTGTCTCTCCAAGCACCACTCTGCTCGGCAGTGGGCTTAAAAAGCCTGCAGGAAATGTTGTGTCTGGCGATACTGGCGACAAGGACGAAGCTGAAAACTTGATTTTGGATGCAGGTGCTGAACTTTCTGAGGAGATTGTTTACTATGCAAACGACTCTTATACATTGAGCGGTCTCGTTACCGAAGTAAGCCCTGCTGATGTCACAATCACAGCAAAAATGGGCACGAATGATTTGACCGTAACTCGTGACGAGACAAACAGCAAAAAATGGTCTCTGGCAGCTTCTGAAAGCGAAGGAAGCCAGCTTTATGAAATTACAATCACTGATAAGGCTGGAAATTCTGTGTCAAAGAAGATTTCCGTCATTAAAGATTCACAGAAACCAAATCTTACTGTTTCTAACGAGACGACAGACAAAGACGCTCTTGTTACAAACAAACTCATTACCGAAGAAAACACCAACCATTCTATTGAGAACGGAATCCACAAATATCTTCTCTCTGGAAAATGGAGCGACAAGACTTCTGGAACAGGCAAACTCCAGTACCGTGTCCGCCCACATAAAGAAGATGATAGCTATGTCGATTCTTACAGCGACTGGCTGGATATTTCTGATGTAACGACATCTACTGCAGAAAGTTCTTGGTCATTCAAAGTTGACATGCTTGAAGGATACGGACTTGGCTCAGGCGTTTGGATGCAGGGGCGTGCTATCGATGCCGCAGGAAACATCACCTATACCGAAGAATACAAGGGCATCCGTGTAGACTTTGGAAAACCAACTGTAACCAAGACTTCCGAGGCTCCGGAATATGTCGCTAAGGACGGAAAGCTCACAATCACAGGAACTGTCTCTGATTCTTACAAACTTTCTTCTTCTCCTGTAATTGTTGTCGCAAAAATTGACGGAACAGAAGTCACAAATGGTGAAAAGGGCTTCGCATTCACTCAGAATGTGGCCGAAGACACAAAAACTGGCACATACACAATCACTGTGGATGCAAGCGATTCAAACAACGGAGAATGGACTTTCGAAGTTAAGGCAAATGACTGGGCAGCTCGTGAATCAGCAGCACTCTCATTCAGCACAACCGTTGATACAGTAGCTCCAGCTTGGAACGAAATCAAAGTCAACAACGAGCTTTATGATTCTGACGCTAACCGCACCTGGTACAAGAATGCGACCTTGCCGTTCTCAGGTTCTCTCACAGAAACCGGAAGCAAAGTCAAAGAAATTCAGTGGTCTGTAATTAAGGCTGGGGCAAGTGAACCAGCTGAAGGTGATACAGGCACAGTCAGTCCAAAAGCCGACAACACATTTAACACGAATATCGGTGAATTCATCGCAAAGAAAGACGCTGGTGGAACTGCCGTTGCGAACACCGTAAAACTCGTTGCCGTTGACTATGCGGGAAACAAGAGCGTTGAAAAGACCTTTAACATCTACATTGATTCTGAGGCTCCAACTCTTGTTAAATCAAACAAAGACGGAACTCAATTCTCTAATAAAGAAGCTGCTCTTGATGTAGCATTGGAGGCTTCTGACGACGCTTCGGGCGTAAAATCTGTAACACTCAGTATTACCCTTGACGGAAGCACAACACCGCTTGAAATTTCTTCTGGAAAAACAACAATCGAGGCAAGGGAAGACGCAAATTCTGGAAAATGGGAAGCGACAATTCCTAAAGACTTCCTCTCAACTCTTGAAAACAAGACTTACGCTGTTAAGGCAAAGATTGCGGATAATGCCAAAAACACATCTGACATGACTCTGTTCAGAATTGATGTCGATGATGAAAAACCGACAATCGGAAAGCTCACCGTAACAAACACAAACTCTAAATACAGTGTCTATAAATCAACGACTGAAACTGAGACTTACTTCGTTCACAACGGAGACGGCAATAAATTTGAAATTCTCGGTGCCGTTCAGGACGCAAAATCCGGAGTTGCAAGGGTAGAACTTTGGAATGGTGACACAAAACTTGGCGAGGCTTCTTCTCTACCGATTTCGGATATTGATTTGGACGGTCTTACTGACAAAGTTGATTTGACTCTCAAAGTAACTGATAATGCGGGCAATGTGCAGACTCAGGATATCGTCGTCAATTTCGATAACGAGGCTCCAAAAGGAATCCACGCTATTGATGAAAAGAACAAGGATATTTTCTTCCGTCTTGGCGTATCTAACAGTGATGAAACTGAGATTACCAAGGGTCAGGGAGGACTCTGGAATGACGACATCGACCTTGATGTAGGCGGAAAATATTCTAATAATTCATATTCTAACTCTCAGACTATTCGTGTCCGTGGTGCAATCAATGATGCCGGCAGTGGTGTTGAGATGATTTATTACAAGGTCATCAACAGTACAAGTGAATTGTCTCAGGATGGAGCTGACGGTCTTAAAGTTAGGGCAAATGATTTCCTCCAAAACTACAAAACTGACAACAACGGTTACTTCAAGGCCGACAAGGTAAGCAAAAAGCGTGTCACTTACACTTCTACAGAAGGAAAACTTTACGACACGAACGGCGACTATGTTTCTTTGAACGGAGCTGATACGATTTTCAAGGGATTTGCAGAATCCTTTGGTGAAATTACATTTACAGAAAATGGACAAGAAAAAACAAAGAAATACGCTACGATTACAACAAACTACGACAATTCATTCACGGGATTTGATGACGGATACAACTATCTTATCCTCGTGGCTGTTGATAATGTAGGAAACACAGCTCTTGATACTGTAACAATCGTTCAGGGTGGGGTTAAAGTTCCGTACAGCAACTTCTCGCTAAATGTTGATACTGAAACTCCAAAACTTGAATCAAACACAAAGAACACTCAATTTACTAACTGTGCGGCCAACTTTGATGTAGACGGTACTTTTGAAGATAACGCTTCGGGTGTTAAGAGCGTTGTTCTTGACATCGTAAACGACAAAGACTCAACGACAGTCCATACAATTACTCTTAATAAAGACTCAACTGGCTGGACTCAGACTGAGACCAATAACGGAAAATCTGGTACTTGGCGTGCGACAATTTCTGCTAAGATTTTCCCTGAAAATACAACTGCTACATTCTCTGTAATTGCGAAAGTAACTGATGTTGCTGGCAATTCTTCTTCATCAAATATTTTCAATATTCAGATTGATAGGGTAGCTCCAGAATTCAAGAACACACTTCTTGCTACGACATCTGCAACTTACAAAGTCTATCGACCTGATGAAGCGGCAGATGTTTACCATGTGAACCCAAGTAATGGCACATTCTCAATCTCTGGCGTTGCAACCGATGATTACGGACTTGCAGAAGTCTCACTTTCAATTCCTGGAATTGCAGAGATAAGTCCTGTAGAAAACGCCAGCTTTAATTTTGCAGGTCTTGACCTTTCTGGATTGAGCGGAACAAGTGTCGTTGCAACTCTCACAGTTACTGATAAGGCTGGAAACACCGCTACAAAACCTGTCACAATCAACTTTGATAAAACTGGTCCTTCATGGGTAGCGGATGATTTCAAAGTCAATGACACTGCATTCGACACTACGGAAAATGCAAAGAACTGGTATAAGGACAATCTCCTTAGCTTTGCGGGTGCGTATACTGACATCTTGAGTGAAATCGAGAAGGTCACTTACACAATCGTTCCAGCTGGTGCGGGAACACAGTCAACAGGCACATTCTCTACCACTAAGGGCACTGGCGCCAACCCCAGAAAAGAGACATTCACGACCAACCTTAAGGGATTTGTCGATAAAACAGGCGATAGCGGAGAGGCATACAATCTCGTAAAACTTACCGCTTATGATAAGGTTGGTAACCCAAGTGAAGAAAAACAATTCAAGATTTGGATTGATACTACGGCTCCAACTCTCGAATCTAACATCAAGACTACAAAACTCACTAACTGTCAGAGCGATATTCCTGTAACAGGTTCGTTCGATGACAATGCTTCGGGTGTAAAGAGCATTGTGCTTGAAGTTATAAGCGACAAAACAAAAGCTGTCGTTGAGAACGGAACAATCACAATCAACTCTGCGGCAACAGGATTGAACACAAGCGCAAAAACATGGGCTGCCACAATCAGTAAGTCAATTCTCCCAACTGATGCAAGCGAGTCTTGTACTGTAAAGGCAACAATAACTGACAATGCGGGCAACCCTGCTTCTCCGACAATCTTCAATATTCAGATTGATACGGAAACTCCTGCATTCAAGAATACGGCTCTTGTTGTAGATGAGACTGTTGATAAAGTTTATAAGCCGAACGAAAATGTTGAGACTTACTATGTGAACCCAACTCAGGGTAAATTCAAAATCACTGGTGTCGCAACTGACAATTACGGTGTCGCAAAAGTCGAGCTTTCAATTCCTGGACTTGAAACGATAACTCCTGTAGAAAACGGAAGCTTTGACTTTACAGCACTCGACCTCCATACATTGACTGGAACGAGTGTCGTTGCAACTCTCAAAGCCTCTGATGAAGCCGGAAACTTTGTCGAAAGAGAAATTACAATCAAGTTTGATTCTACAGTACCTGTACTTGGCGATGATTTCAGAATCAACGGCGGTGTTTATAAGGTAGATGGCTCAAAGAACTGGTATAAGGATAATCTTCTCACATTCTCAGGCACTTACACGGAAGCTGGCAGTGGAATCGAGAAAGTCACTTATGAGATTACGAAGGCCGGAGATGCTGGAAATGCTGAAGGTTCATTCGCTACCACTAAGGGTACTGGCGTAAACGCAAGTCAAGAAACATTCTCTTCTAACCTCAGCGGATTTGTCGAAAAAGAAGGTAGTACAGGTAATGAATATAATACCATAAAACTTGTCGCTTATGACAAAGTAGGCAACAAGAGCACAGGAAAAGATTGTTTGATTTACCTTGATACAGTCGCTCCTACTGTCACTAATAAAATTGAAACTTTCTATACAAATGGCGAAGAAAACCTTAAAAATGTCAATGGCGAAGATGCCGTAATCAGCGGAACAGTAACGGATACAGCCGCAGGTGTCGGAAGCGTTAAGATTTCTGTTAACGGAAAGGAAATCAATGAAGGTGACAATGCTACAACTGGCTATGGTACTCTCACACTCAAAAAGGAAGGAAGAGAAACTGTAGGCGAGGATACGGTCACTTACGACGCTAACAAGTGGAAGTGGGAAACAAAAATCGCAGGAAAAGCGTTTAAAAACGGCAATACTGTAACCGACGGAAACTATCAGGTCTCTGTGGTTGCTGAGGACAATGCTGTTCCTGGAAACTCAACGACTCACCCTGCCGCAAATGTAATCGTTGACACAACTCCGCCAAGGGTAAAACTCACGGCTCCGACAAACGCCGACTCTGAGAAGGACGACGGAAAAATTTATATTAACGGAACGATTGAACTCAAAGGTTCAATCGAGGATGCAAATATTCTCCCGACAACTGCAATCACGGGAATTCAGTACAAAAAGATTAAGGACGCAAGCGGAGAAGCGGTTTCAACCTCAGCTTGGACGGATATGACAAAGTATCAGCCGGCAAAACCAGCAGATGGGGATACTCCTGCGACAACTGAAGTTAAGGGAATCAAACTTTCTGGAAACTACACATTCTCTGTCACAGACTTTGACACAACAACTCTTGATGACGGCTGCACTTATCAGCTTCAGGCTGTGGCTGTGGATATTGCGGGCAATCCGGGATATTCTGAGGCCGTGGAAGTCGAGATTTCTCAGGATACGGACAGACCGAAGGTGAACTTCAACAACATAACCTTTAGCTCAAGTCTCAAAACTTATCTTTTGAAGCATGGAACTAATGCCCAGGTGACAGGTCGAATCATGGACGATGATTCAACTAGCACTGCTGTTGTCAAGGAATTTATCGTTTCAACGACTGCTTACGATGGTACTGGCACGAAACCTGTCGCAAGCCCGACTGGTACAAATCCAAAGAATATCGGAAAAATCACTTCAAGCGCTGGTGACTTTACGATTACTCCAACGGACACAGAGGACGGAGAGAAAACCTTCTACATCTATATTAAGGACAATGAAGGAAAAGACTTCTACACGACATATAATACTAACAAACTCCAGAATCCGAAGATTCTCTTGAATAATAATCCGCAAAATGATGTCAAAGTCAAAGATGAAGAGGGTAAGGATGTATCCATTGACTGGGATAAGACTATGTTTAAGTACAAGTCTGACAGCAAGAACCCGACTATGGGTGTAGGCAAAGGCTTACCATATTTGGATGTTAATGGCACTTCTATCGCTAAGTACTCTGCAACTGAAGACTTTGCACTTAATAAGACAAACTCTAATCTTGATGCAAGTTTCATTGTCGGCGGTGTTAAGAGAAGATATTTGAAACTCTACTTCACAGGAAAAGATGCAAGTGGAATTGCTAGTATGAGTGCGACAATCACCGATTCTCATGGACATACGCTCAAAGAACTTGCAACTCCAGAAGATTATGAGGGTACTCAGAATATCGACACGGATGCTACATGGACGACTGTTATTATTGATCTCGGAAATCTTGAATACACTGAGGGTGAAACAAAGAAAACTGTTTCTGACGGTCAGCTTACCGTTACTCTTAAAATTAAAGACCGAGTCGAATTGGAGACTACACAGCAATATTCATTCTATGTTGATAATGTTGCTCCTACTATTAATGTGGAATCTCCGGCTTCAGGCTCTCGTGAAACACAGGAAGTAACGATAAAAGGAAATACTTCAGATACAGGAAATGCAGGTATGGCTTCTATTAAATGGGCTGTTCCTACAAATGCTCAGGTTACTGCCAACCCTGCTCTCACAGTTGATACTCTCTACTCTACTTTGAAGTGGAACGATTACATGAAGGACGATAAATCTGTAACTGCATGGGAATTCGTATTTGATGGTGCGGGTGTTACAGATGCTGAAAAAGAGTCAAAAACTACTTTTGAGAATGGCAACCCGCTTCTTAACATTTTCGATACGGATACCTATGCAACTCCTGTGAACAATGTTTATCCTCTTAAGATTTACTTCATGGCGGAGGATACGCTTGGAAACTTCTCTATTGAGAAGTGGTATACAATCAATCATGATCCGTTGGGTGACCGACCGGAAATTAAATTCTCTTATCCTACCAAGAAAGACTACGGCAATAGTAATTATGCAACTCTTGGTGGCGTAATCCGTCCGAGTGGTCAAGCAACCATTCCTTATGGAACGGCGACCGTCAAGAATGTCTACTACCAGATTCTTCATGATGATGGTGCTGACACTGTTTACACGAAGGCTTATGCCCAAGAAAAGGGATACACCATTGTCGAAGTAAAAGACATTATTGGTGAGTCTGTCGTTAACAGTATTAAAAATGAGACAGACGCAACAACACAGAAAAATCTTCTCCGCGATTACGGCTTCAGTTCGCTTACGGAAATGACAAGCTGGTGGGGAATCGAAGCCTCTGGCTCTGCGTCATGGTATTTTGCATTCAACAACGATGGCGAATTGAATTCTGATACTAATGATACAAACAATATCATAGTTCGTGCTTGTGGTGTGAACTCTGCAAACAAGTTCGGCGTATGGTCAAGTGCCGACAACGAGATTTCAATTCATATCGCAAAAGGTATTCCTGAATTTGAATACGACATTGTTCAATTCGAGGAAACACCGGGCTCAGTTGATGCTACTCCAAAAGTAATCCAGCCTTATAAGGCGGATATGTATCTTCGGGGCAAATGGTATATTCGTGCAACAGCGACTGATGATGGTGCAATGAAATCGATTGTTGCAACTGAAGGTGGCAACTCAGTGGCCAACATTCTTTCTGGAGTCTCTGGAAAAACTGGCAAAATTCTTGTGCCAATCAGTGAAAGTTCTGGAACACACGAATACACGATTACGGCAACGGATAATCAGGATAACCCATCGAATATGCCGTTCAGTCTGGTTATTGATAACACAGCCCCAACTTTGGAGTCAATCACCGGTGCTTCTACACAATTTGAGGTTGCAAAGCAGAACTCAGTCCATAACTCTAACAACTGGTTCACGCTTGGTGGTACATCTGAGGATGCGGAATCTGGCGTTGAGCATATCGTCTTCTATTATGTACGAAATATCGGAGACGCAACGGAAACTGACGGAACGAATGCCGTTGTATTCGACCCGATTATTCCGAACAAAACTGGTAATAATGTTACTGACAAATACACTGATGCGCGCGTTAAGATTGCTAATCTCGAAGAAATTACCATTACTGGTGCAAGCAACAAGATAAAAGAAGGTGAATCTAGCGAAGTCACTCAGGATAAAGCAACCTTCAAGCTTTATGCAGAAAAAGCCACTGCGACAGCTAATATGCCTGATGAAAAAACATTTGTGGCAAGTTCTGCTCTTAGCGCACATGTTCGCGTAGGCGGTCTCGTTCAGATTGGCGGATTGTTCAGAAAGATTAAGACAATCAGCTCTGACAGAAAAACAGTCACTCTTAACGAGGGCATCAAGGACAAGAAACAGAAGACAGCTCTCTTCCCGATTGCTCAGGTCATCGACGCTGACAACGGCTCGAACAGTCAGTCTGGTAATGGCGAATTCAAGTTTGATACCGGCAAAGATGATGGTGACAAAATGCCTGAATCATTTGCAAAGAATGACAAGGCCCGCATTTGGGATGCAAACATTTACTCTGACAACATGCCTGACGGTCCTGTTTCTCTCGTAATCCTTGCATTCGACAAGGCTGGCAATGTCAACGGTGTCGTCTACGACGCAATGGTCTCAAACAACGCTCCACGACTCGCGAAGGTTCATCTCGGAACTGACTTGAACGGCGACGGCAAATATGAGAATTCTTCTTCAATAAAAGAACTTGAGGAATATGACATCCTCGGCCTAGCAAACGGTGCGCAGGATAAATACGAGCTTGACTTTACGAAAAAAGACAAGAACAACGATCCTGTTTATCCAGCTGGAATCTTCAAGATTAAGAAGGGTCTCGCAGTTGTTCCGGAAATCGTTGGTGGAAACGGCGATATCGGAATGGTTCTCAAAAAAGGCGCAGATAATACGAATGAAGTAAAGGCTACCTTCACGAACGGTACCCCGACGAATTTGATTACTGCCTCATCGACTGTCAAAAACGCTGAGAGTGATGGAAACATTACTGCGACATTCTCAGGAAGTGTCATCGGTACATTTGCTGGTTCTAAGGCAAGCTACAGCATGGATTCGTATGAGCTCGCTTCAACAGACTTCGGTGACAGTGACGAGGGCACTGGAAAGGGCATGAGCTTCACATTCTGGGATTCAACCGAGAAGACGACACAAGGCGATAACTCTCAGAACGCAGTTCTTTATGTCAAGAACTTCACAGTGGCTCAGCAAGACTCTGTACCACCGACCGTTGTTGTCAATCCGTTCTACTGGAAGGACATCAAATCGAACTCAATCTACGGCTCTAGCACGGCAACGAAAACCAGCGAGCTCAATGGACACATCGAACTTGAAGACGACATCAAAGACATTACTTCGATAACAAGCACCCTCGGCACTGACCCGAAAGTCTCAGGAAAGATTACATTCACTGGAACAGCTTATGACGAGCACTCGCTTGCTTCTCTCAAATTCTCGTTCGGAAAGACTGGTGTGGCTACATTCACGGATGCACCGCTTGCGACCTACTCAGATTCAACATGGACTATTGCCACTAAGACATTGGCTTCTGACGGCTATGAGTTCACTGTGAGCGACGCAGGAAAAGTCTACAGCTATGACGGCTCGGCTCAGAAAGTGGTGACTTCTAAATCTTCTACATACGGTGTGTTCGAGGACACGACATACTTCAACCAGAAAGGTCATAAGATTTACTGGACTCTGAGCATTGATACAGAGAAGATCGACACAAAGGCGGAAAAAGACATGGTTCTCACCGTGCTCGCAACCGACACAAAAATCGGCACGAAAGACGCAAGAACGACAAGCACTGCTACCGCTAAGATTTCCGCACCTGATAAGATTGGTGGCTACATCCCTGGAATGGAGATGACGGATTCTGTTAAGTACACCGTAACCGACGGAACAACGAACTATCCGACATACCAGATGGATGTTGTGCCGTATATTACGGGAATTACGACAGAGCTTTCTGCTGGTAACAACCGCTATCCTACAGTTCTCAGTCGTTCGGCACTCGGCGTATATCCAGTGCGCCGTGCATCATCGGCTGATGATAAGGATAAGAGCTATATTACCGTCGAAGGATTTAACTTGAAAGGTAAGGATACAGGTATCACAATTGCGGGAACTTCATTTGCAACAGAAAACGACTCAACAACTAACGCTGTAAAAGTCAATATTGTTAGCACAAGCACAATCACTGGTGGTGGGCTTGTCGCAACGGTAGGTACGGTTTCTTCTTTGAACAATGAGACTCTCAAACAAGTGACCAGCGTTGTTGATGGAAAATCTGTAACTCGTAAGATTGAATACAACTACGAGGAGAACGGACAGAACAACGACAACCTGACCAACGAGCGACAATTGCATATTGTGGATGTTACGACAACAACAAACACGGAAGACAAACGAATGTTGGATATGGCTCTATCTGGCAACACTTTGAATTTTAGCGCGGGATATAAGGATAAATACTTTGCTTCGTTTGCAAACATTACAGGAGCAAATATCGATAATAATGCGAACCAATTGAGAGGTTCTTATACTCGTTATTTTGACAATGCTATTGATTTCAATGATCAAGGAACTATGTTTACGGTTTCTGTTTGTGGTGATACACGAATGACACCTGTATCAGGATGGACTAGTGGACCTTCTCATATAGCATTGATAAAAGGAAACCCAACTATGTCTTTCAGCTCTGCAGGTAATAATGAATATAGCTACTATGTTGGAAATAATACGGACATGTTGTATTTGGAGTCTAACTGGAATGGAGCGGAACTAAATAATCTTGAAAGATACAAGTGGCCGAGTCTTGTCGTAACAGGACAGAATTCGGCAACAAAAGGTTATCTGTCTTATTATGATTCAACATCAAAGCTTATTAAGTTTAGATATTTCGAAACGAATGGAACTAAAGTAGCAACTAATTTAGCTCCATATACAGCTGGTAATACTCCTAATTACATTTCTGGTGATAACTATCAAAGTACAGAAGGTACGGTAAATACAAATGCCACTTACTCACAGGGATATGTTGCTATCGCAGGAGACGAAGAGAATAGTCCTTATTCTGCGGTAAATGTTACATCTAATGGCACCGCTGTTGTCTCATGGTACGATTCTGCCTCTGGTGTCTTGAAGATGAAATATAATACAAGTCCTTCAACCAGTTTCTCTGGATATCAAGTGTTTAAAGATGATAAGATTCCTGTATCTAGTTCAGATGTAACATTGAAATTTAATATTAGTGTCGATGGCACGAATAAAGGCGAAGTATCAGTTACCTATAAAAATATAGATAATGATACTTGGTATAGTACATTGGGAGCTAGAACAAAGCATGAATTTGCACATCAGTTGAACCTTGAGCTTTCAAAGAAATGTGGTGCATATGCAGAAGTTGACCCTAAGACAAACAAAGTAACAGTTCGCTCTATGCAAACTGGTACAGGTTCTTCTATTAGTATCACTTCTGTAAAATATGGTACAACAACTATAACGAATGCAACAGAAACAGCGGTTGTTGGCGCAGGAAATAGGTGGCATGAGGTTATTGTTGATAATCAGCATGCTGGTCAGTATGTTTCAATGCAAACTGACTCAAAGGGCGGCATCCACTTTGCATATTATGACACCGCAGATGGTGACTTGAAGTATGCATATATGTCATCTGTAAATGAGAATGAAGCTAATAATCCAGCCGTTGTTTCTGTAAAAGTAGACAGTTATCAGCAAGTAGGTCAGTATGTAGATCTTGCGCTCAAAGAATCTACATCTGGTAACAAGACTTCGGTAACTCCGTACATCAGTTATTACAGCTTGTCAAATGCAGATACGGCTCGTGCAGCAAAAGTCGCAAAACTTATGAGCCCGATAGTCTATACAACAACCAGCGGTAAGGTTACATCGGATTCTTCTGCAGTCCAAGCGGGAGCTGATAATCTCGATACCTTCACAGGAAACTGGGAATCATTCCATGTTCCAACAAAAGGCAAGCCAGATCAGTACCGTGTAAACATCGGAATTAAGTCTAATGGCGATGTTTACATAAGTTACCTAGCAAACCGAATAATTGAGTATGTAAAGGTCGAGTAGCAATCTCCCCCGCCATTCCCGGATGGGGAAAGAAACAGCCCGCAGGTGCAAGGAGGTGAAGCACACTTCATTTCCTTGTGTCTGCGGGCTGTGTTTGTTTATGCGGGAAAAAAAAATGCCCCGCAGGAGGCGGGGTGAGAGTAAAACGAGAATTTGCTGCATAAGGCCGCGAAAGACTGTATCCGTCAATTCTAACCTCGTAAACAAAAACTGCCAGTAGCATTACACTTCCCCCAGAGGTGTAAAATGCAACAATCAAGAACAAAAGAAGAGAAACAGGAACTGATACAGCTGTACAAGCAAAGCGGGATGTCGGCAAGGGCATTTGCCGATGAGCTGAAGCTGAACTACGGGACATTCCGAACCTGGCTGTACAAGAAACAGCCTGAACCCAAACCCGCAGACGACAACCTCAATTTCGTCGAGGTGAAAGCAACGCAGGAAATAAAATACGGCAAGCTCCAGGAAATCTGCATCAAGAAAAACGAAATTGAAATATGCGTGCCACTGAACGCAGAACTTCCAGTCCTTGAGAAAATCCTCGGAGCAGTGAGCGCGTTATGAAAGTCAACTTTGAGGAAGCAAGAATCTATGTACGCCCGGGCTCCACTGACCTGCGCAAAGGAGTTTCCGGACTGTGCTCCATAATCGTAAATGAAATGAACCTGGATGCCCTGTGCGGCTCGGCATTCCTGTTCTGCAACAAGACCCACAGGCTCATGAAAGTAATCTTCTGGGACAAAAGCGGATTCTGGCTGGCCCAGAAGAAACTCGAGAAATCAACATGGCCATGGCCGAACACCGAGGAGGCAGCCAGGGAAATCAAGCCGGAGCAGCTTGAGATGCTCCTGGCCGGGATAGATTTCTGGCGCGCACATGAGGAGCTTCATTTCGACAGTCCGTTTTAAGATGTCACAAGAATTCTTTTGTATTGTTTTCGATTTTCTCAGAAAATGATAAAATCAAAAATATGAAAGACGGAAAACCGGAGACATTAGAAGAAGCCCTCAGACTGATTGAAGAACAGAACCGCCGTCTTTCAGAAAAAGAAAACCAGCTGAATCAAAAAGTTAAAGAGCTCGACGTAGCAAACAAAGAAATCCTTAGAGCAAACAAAGAAATCCTCGAGAAAATCGCTGAGATAAAAATCCTGAACGAGAAGCTTGCCGTAAAACGGGCACGGGAATGGGTCGCAAGAACAGAGGCAATGACAAAGCTCCTCAAGGACCAGCCGCTTCTTTTTGATGCGGAGGAGCTGGGAATAAAAATCGAGAATCCATGTCCGTCTCCAAGTGATGAAGAAATCTCACAGGCAGAAACAGATGAAGATTCATCATCAGAAGAAAAGAAAACCAAGAAATCAGGCAAAGGAAGGAAGAGCGTCTCAACAATAAACAACCTCGCGAAAGCCCACGTGGTAATCGACCTTACCGATGAAGAAAAGATCTGCCCGAACTGCGGCAGCCAGATGAAAAAGGTTTATACGGTGACAAGCGAGCGTCTGGTGCACATCCCCGCCCGGGAATACATAGAGGTCGTCATCCGAAACGTCTACGAGTGCCAGAACTGTCTGGACGAGAACGACAGGCCTGTCACAAAGGCCGCGCAGGACAAGCAGATAATCGGGCGGTCGATCGCGACTCCGTCGCTCCTGGCGCATGTGTTCATGGGCAAGTACCAGAGACACACGCCGTTCTACTGCCAGGAGGACACCTACAACTGGCAGGGAGTGCACATAAGCCGGCAGGACATGTGCAGCTGGCAGCAGAAAGTTTTTGAGGCCCTTAAGCCGCTCCGGAAACTTCTGGACAGGGAACTTAAGAAAGGAAAGTTCCTTCAGTTTGACGAGACACCGCTCAAGGTTCTCAAATACAGCAAGGCGGAAGCCGAGAAGGAATACTGGGACGACAGACAGTGCCGGAAAAAAGAAGCCGAGGACGGCGACGACACTAAGTGCTACATGTGGCTCGTTCGGGGCGGGGCCGAGCATCCCGTCCACTCATACAATTTCAGATGGACTCGCTGCGGAAAGAACGTACTTCCGTTCCTCGAAGGATTTGAGGGCAATGTAATTCAGTCTGACGGCTTCTCAGGGTATGACACGGCCGTCGAATACTGGAACAGGGAGCACCCGGAGCACAGGATAGAGCTGTGCAACTGCAACATCCATGCGAGAAGGAAATTCGCGGACTCTGTGAAGGCGACGAAATCACCGACCGCACAGGAAGCCGTGAGACGGTACGGAAAGATTTTTGATGCGGAGAAGAGACTGCGCGAACAGTTTCAGAAACACAAAATTACCGAAGAACAGTATCTTTCTGAACGACAGGAAAAAGTCCTGCCTCTTTTCAATGATTTTCATGAATGGCTGCAAGAAAAAGAGGAAAAGGAAAAAATACTCGGCTCCTCAAAGACGGCAGAAGCAATAAAATACTGCATGAACCGCTGGGACAACCTCGTGAAGTTCCTTGACTACAGCTTCGTGACTCCTGACACGAATGCCGCCGAGCGCGCTATAAAGCCGTTCGTTATGGCAAGGAAGAACTTTCTTTTTTCTGGCAGCGGCAAGGGTGCCGAGAGCTCATGCTTCCTCTTCTCCCTGATAGAGACCGCAAAGTTCAACGGCAAGTCTCCCGAGGATTACCTTCGCTGCCTGTTCGAAAAATCACCTTATGCCGAAACCGAAGAAGACTGGGAAAAACTTCTCCCGTGGAACATAGAAATCACACCGTTCCAGTTCCGTGGTGAATGGATGGATTTAGCTAAGCAAGGCTAGAATTGACGGATAC
>DGTW01000215.1 GCA_002393835.1 Treponema sp. UBA4326 | reverse complement strand
CTTGATTTGGAAGTATGCTGAAATTTTGTTTCCCCATGGAATTTCTGTGGCACAAAAAGGAAGTAAAGGAATTATATGCCGTCTTTGTGACAGCGGTCTGGAAATCAACGAATTTTTGAGAGATTTCGTAGAAACATTTGAACCGGACACTTCAAGGAATGAAGAATATGTCCTTCACTATATTACAAAAGTTCTCCGCCAGAAAATCCGTACAGCGGGGATAAGAAAGGTAAATGAGGACAGGCGGCAGGGAATAAGACTCACTGACAATAAAAATGATGACTCCCATGACAAGGCTTTTGCCGATTTAGCAAAAATATGTGATAAATACGGGAAAAACATCCGTGAAAAAAATACTGCGGAATGGCTTTCCGCTCAGACCGGTAAAAAGATTGAGAAAATCAAGTATTTGATAGACTCCCACTCATTTACATTCGAAGCTAACGAAGTAAAAAATAAGGACGGTGACATTTGCTCGCTTTTTGATCTGGTTTCTGAAGAAAAGCTTGAACCCATTTCTCAAAATCTCTCGCAGGAGAAAATAAAAAGCGGCGAAGAAGAAAGAAGAAATCGTTTTAAGAGCCTGCTTGAGCCGATTCTTGAAAAATATGACGCGCATTATAAGGCCACCCGCTCCGACACTAAAAAAGGCGGATTTTTGTCAGCTGTTATGACCAATTCGATTCTTGCAAAATTTGACGACCTGACCAGTCTCCGCTCATTTACCTGTGAATTGATTTCCAGATGCGAATTTGCCAGGGAAAAAGTGTGCCTGACTATGTTGGAGGAATGGAAAAATGGCAAACAAGTGATAAGTCAGAAAGGGCTTGCCGAAAAGTTTGGCCGTGATCCCTCAAAAGTGAGCAAGGCCGCGGCTGGATTGAAAGAAATTTGGAAGGAAAAATGAATGACTTTTTGGAAAACGTCAAGTTTTGAAAGCAAAAATGCTAGTTAATTATAGAGGTAAGTAATGCATTTTGATTTTTGGAACAACAAGAAGCGGGCAGAGGAAAATGCTCGCATTGAAATGGAAAAGTCTCAAAAAGAGGCTTGGCAAAAACGAGAGCAAGAAAAGCGGGTTAAAAAAACGGAGAAAAACCTTAGCAAATCCGCCGCTATACACGGTCAATCACTTGAAATCTTGACACAGACAATTGAAAGCGAAAAATCCTTGCAAGAAAAAATCGCAGATTTCAATGAGCGAGTTGCTGATTTTCAGAGAAAAGTTGACGAAAACCAACGACTTCAGCAGCAGTTGCAAGAAGAGCAAGTTCGCCTTAGCGCGTGGGAAGAGGATTTGAAAAATCGGGCGGAATCGAATAGAAAAGAAGAAATGTCGATTCACATCCGTAGCGAGAGCGTGAAAAAAGAAGAGCAAAGAGTCGCAAAGAAGGATTCTGACTTGGAAAGCGAGCGGCAGAACATAAAGGACGAACGCTCTTCGATGAAAGAGCGGGTGGCAAAAGCTGAAAAGGCGGAAAAGGAATATACGGAGGAAAAAGAAAAGTATTCCGAAAAGCAAAAGGCCGCTGACGAACAAAAACGCGAGTATGAAGACAAATTGAAGGATTTGGATTCACGCGAGGAAAAGTGCAGGAGTCTTGAAGGCGATATTGCAAAACGGCTTTCTGATGTTGAAGAAAAAGAGCGAAACTTTTCTTCCGCAGAAAAAACTCTACGGGAAACTTTTGAGGCTGAGAAAGCAAAATGGGAAAATGACCGCGCTGAAATCGAAAACAATCTGAACGAAAAAATCAAGGAATACGACAGAAAACTCGCTGACATGGAAGCCATGACGGAGACAATGGACAACATTGCTTTTGACGACAGCGAAGACGGCAAAAAGGCGAAAATCGTCGTCAAAGAAACTATCCGTGTGGCGATGAAAACGCTTGAGGACAATCTTCAAAAATTCAAGGAACTTGATGAAAAGTATGCAAGCGGCACTTTCAAAGGCTTTTCAATTCCAATCGATGAAATCAGCACTGTGAACGAAGAACTGAAAAATCAATATGCGGCAGTAAAGGAGCACGCAGAAAATAGCGGACTTGATTTTTCGGCTTGGCTTAAAAAAATCGAAAATTGTATTCTTGAGGCGGACAAAAATTTCAAGTCATTTCTGTTTGCTGAATGTTATCGAAACGCAATCGAAGGTTTGAGCTATTGCAAAGGATACTCCGATGTCATTGAGATTCTAAATGCTTATGCAGAATCGGCAGAAAGCGAAGAGTCAACTTCTTCTGAGGAAAATAATTCGGAATGGGAAGATTACTATGAATTCTTGTTCGGCAACGACTTTGACAGTGCAGAAGATTATACGCAGTACGATGAGAGGCAGCTGAAAAAGCAGTATCGCAAGGTGGCGAAAAAATATCACCCAGACACAGTTTCTGAGGAAAATCGGGCTGAATACACAGAAAAGACGAGTCATTTGAACAGAATCTGGGAAGTGCTTTCGGATTCAGAAAAGAGAGCCGAATATGACAAGACTTACCTTGCAAATCGTGATTCGAATAAAGCGGCATAAAAGGAGTAATATTTATGGGAAATAAAACAAATTCGACAGGCACAGAAAAATTGAATCTGCCTGCATTAAAGAAAATCGGCGAAGGGCTTTCAAAGAAGGCGGAGAGCAAGCCTTTCAAAAAGTTCGACATAAACGCTGTAAAGCATCAGAATTCGGTTGATAAAATCATAAAGACAGATTCCATTAAACAGCAGATGCACAAAGAGCAGCAAGCCCACAAAGGGTTGGATTTGGTGCTTATGGGAGATTTAACAGGTTCAATGAGTGCATATCATTCGATTTTAAAGTCTAAATTCAGAGAGATTTGCACTACATTATTTCAGCTGATTCCTAATCTGCGTATTGGAATTATTTTTTATCTTGACCATGGTAGTGGAGATATTTATATAACAAAAGTTCAGCAGCTTACTGTCGATGTTCAAAAATTACAGGACTTTATTACAGACACTCCAGATGGAAACGGCGGAGATGCAGATGAGGCTGTGGAAGATGCTTTACATGATGCTCTTGTCATGAATTGGAATGAAATAAACACTCATTCTATTGTATTATTCGGAGATGCACGACCACATGAATCGTATGAATGTCCTTACCAATACGATTATTTTGAAATTGTCAAAAACTTATATCAAAAACAAGTTACTGTAAATACAGTGTATTGTTCTTCTCACATTGACTATCGCCGTCTTGCATCTTTGTATGAAGTAGAAATCGGGGATTTTTCTCATCGGGTTTCCAGACTTGACCATCCGAACTTTTTCTCGTGGATTGCAAATGTGACAGGCGGAGTTGCAATCGGTGTGGAGCAGATTGACGACATAGTTGACATAATCAAGGCTATGGCAGCCAAAGACGCCGGTAAAATCGATGAACTTGAAGAAGAGGAGCTGAAATTGACTCACCGCCCGATTCCAGCCCTCAAGCATATCAAAGAAAGGGCAAAACAGATTGAGGAAAAGAAAAAAATTCTTGGCATAGGTTACAAGCCTGAAAAATAATCTTGAAAAAGCTTCTCAATAGAATGTATACTCTTCGTATGTATTCTATTGAAGAATTGGTTTTACACTTAAAGAATTCTCACGGCATTTCCGTTGCCCAGAATCAAATTTCTGACCTGCGAAATATCAGCTACTATCATGGATACAAAGGTTATCGATTCATCCGTAGCCCGCATAATAAAATTGCGTTTACAGACTTGAGGCAGATTGTGGCGCTAAATCGCTTTGATATGGATTTGAAAAGCCTTGTGTATCCAAAAATCATGTTCATTGAGAATGCCTTAAAGAGTTATTTCCTTGAATCACTGCTTGCAGACAGTCAGGCAGAGGAACTTTCTGTGATTTACAAAAAATCACTTACGAATTACAAAAAATACAAGTGCGGAAGCCGTGAGTATAAAAAAGAATATGCTCGGGTGATAAATTTACAGACAAGAATTAATTCCGCTCTCATGCGAGACTACAATCAAGGAAAGGAAGTTGTAAACCATTTTTTCAATAATGACCGTCCCATTCCTGTCTGGGCAGTTTTTGAAAGTCTTACTTTGGGAGAATTTGGAACATTCTTTTCATGTGCAAATAAAGATATTCGTGTAGAGACTTCAAAATTACTCGGTCTTCCGACAAACTATGACGGAGATGGAAATTTAATCTCATTTATCATATACACATTGCGGGATTTACGGAATGCTATTGCACACAATGGAGTAATATTTGATACACGGTTCAAAAACGCAAAAGTCAACAGCCAGCTGAAAAGGCTTTTGGAGCGGGAGACTAAAATCGAAAATCTTGAATTCAAATACTTTGATACATATATCGTCTTTATAGCCTATATTTTCAAGAAAATGACAAAAGGTACAAAAGAGTGTAAAAGTTTTCTGCATGAATACAATAAGTTCTGCGAAGCTTTGAGGGCAAACATCGGTTCTGAGAAATATTATTTTGAGATTCTTGGTTCAAATCACAAAACAAGGATTGAAAAAATCGAAAATTATATCCAATCCGTATAATTTTTCCATAAAAAGTGCTTGACGGATTTTTTGTTCTGCATTATTTTAAAAATGAATTGCGGGTGTGTCTCTTCGGAGTACACCCTAGGGCAAGCAGATGCGTCGGCTTGCTTTTTTTATTTTAAAATCATTTCTTTTTCCTAAAAATCAAAAACTTCTCAAAAAGTGTCAACTCTGTGATAAAATACTCCTAATACATAGTGAGGAGTTTTGAATGGAGTTCACAAAAGCTGGAGTCGCAGAGCAGATAACTTCTGTTCTTACGGAAAGTTCTGGACGAATCAATCCGTCTGT
>DGTW01000177.1 GCA_002393835.1 Treponema sp. UBA4326 | reverse complement strand
TCAAGCGAGTTTTTGCCAGAACCCCGACTCCGACCACCTTTTTTGCATTTTCGGTATTTCAAGCGATTTGGACAGCCTTCTTTACATAGAAAATAGGATATAACAAAAAAAACAGGCTCCCAGCGGGAACCTGCCCCAAACATCGCAGTGAGCAGAGCTCAGGCGAGTTTGTGTCAGAACCCCGCTTCCGCCTGTTTTTTTTGCATTTTCTAGCTTTATGCTATTTTGCCAGCCTTCTTTACATAGATTTACTCGTACAGGCCGTTCAGCAAACGGTAGACTTCGTTGATTCTTTCTTTGCCGTCCACTGAAAAGTCTATGTTCTCGTCTACCAGGGTTTCCAGGCTGGAAAGGCTTTCGTTTAGGGCTGTGGCAAAGCCCCGGCTCATCTTGAACCAGTATGTGCCACGGCCGTCAGTGAACAAGGCTAAGAATGCGTATTCTTTTGTTTTTTTGGACATTGTGATTCTAAGAATTTTGTTCAAGTCTGCAATCAACTTGTCCGCAACACCTTCTTCGTGGATGTCGAAATTCCGCTTGCACCAGTCCTTTTCGGTGATTGGATTCAGGTTGAGGTTTTTTACCACCTTGCAGGCAAGCTCAAGCTTTTCTCCGCTCAATAAGCCCGCTCCGTGCAGGAGCACTTTCGAGCGAATCTGGGCATAGACGGCCATTTTGTTTTCGTCGTTTTCTTTTTGAATTGCAGACTTGAACTTGTTGTATGGAAGAATAAGGATTTTCTTTCCTTTCTGCTTTTCGATTTCAAAGATTTCTCCGCCGATGACAATCTCATTGTCATTCTTTTCTTTTGCCTTGCGGCCGCCAAAGTGACCGTCATCACGGCCAAGCAGTTTTCCTTTGATTGCGGCGAATGTGGAGCCTTTGTATTCCAGGTTTCCTGTGAGGCTTCGGCCTCTTTTCCCCCGGATTGCGCCGAGTTTTGCTTCCAGATCCGGAGAGATTTTTGCAAGAAGAGACTTGGTGAGGGGAGAGACGCTCATCGCGAAAGTCCGGCTTGTGCGCACGATTTCTCCAGCGACGATGAAAAGCGGATCTGTTCGGAACATTGAAGAACCCGGATGAATTGAAATGTGGTCGGCTGTGAGTGAGCGGTAATTTTCGCGACCTTCACGAACGCACACAAACTGAATCATGCCGCTTGCGATGCAGCACAGATAATCGTCCATGCTTCCGCCGCTTCCGATTGGGATTCCAAGCGCCCCGATTTCTTCTTCGAGCTGCTGCTTGATGTTGGCGATTTCGGCCATAACCCGCTCGTCAAGGTAGTTGTTCTGGCAGAAACGCACAGGATTTTTCATCGACTGATAGGTGCGGAAGAGTTTTACATAACTTACGAAATCGCCCTGAATATCACGGAATGCGTGATGGGCTTTTCGGGCATCGCTTTCTTCTCCCGGCGGCAGAATGAAAGGCGAGTGAGTGCTCATAAAGGCCGCCGCAATTACGGTCTCTTCAAGGACTTCCGGGTAACGCATGATACTTTCGACTAAGATTCGGCTTACACGAGGCTCCAGCGGGAACTCGACCATGAGCTTTCCGATTGAAGAAAGGGTGTGGTCTTCGTTCAAAGCACCCATTTGATTCAAAGTCTCTACGGCTCCCCGGATGTCTTCTTTTTGAGGAGCTGAAATAAAGTCGAATGTGTCAAAGTCCGTGATTCCAAGCTCGCTCATGCGAAGAACGACCTCGCTCAAATCAGTGCGGTAAATTTCTTCCGTGGTGTATTCTGGCCTCTTGTCAAAATCCTTTCGGCTGTAAAGACGGTAGCAGGTTCCCGGCATGGTTCGGCCAGCGCGGCCACGCCTCTGGTTTGAGCTTGCCTTACTTACAGGCACTTCGTTCAGGCTTGAAGTGAAAGTCTTCGGGCTGTAAAAATTGAGCTTTGCCAGACCTGAGTCGATTACGGTCGTGATTCCGTTGATTGTGACAGAAGTTTCTGCGATATTCGTTGAGAGAACGACTTTTTTCTTTCCGAAGGGGGCATTGTCAAAAACCCGCTCCTGCTCTTCTTTTGGAAGACGGCCATAAAGGGGCACGATATGAATCTTTGAGTGAAAACTTGAATACTGAAGACGTTTTGCGCAGTCCTTGATGATTTTTTCGCCCGGCAAAAAGACTAAGATGTCTCCGTCCTCGTGATTGTCCAGCACCCGGTCAATGGTCTTCTCGATTTTTGAAAGAAGAAGCTCGCAGCCTGTGGCCGTGGCTGTGGTGGTAGGCTCTTTTGTCGTCGGCGGGTCGTAAACCATAGTGACCGGGAAAGTCTGGGTGTCAATCGTGACAATGGGACAGCCGCCAAAATATTCAGAAAAAGCCTCTGCATTCATTGTTGCGCTTGAGACAATCACCTTGAAATCCGGCCGGGCAGCAAGAACCCGCTTTAAAAGCCCCAGAACAAAGTCAATGTTAAGGCTTCGCTCATGGGCCTCGTCAACCATAATCACGGAATATTTTGTCATCCAGGGGTCCAGCTTCATCTCCTGCAGCAAAATTCCGTCGGTCATAATTTTGATTTTCGTGGTAATGTCGGTCTTGTCCTCAAAACGCATCTTGTAGCCGACAAGGCCTGGGTAAGAAGTCTTAAGCTGCTTTGCGATAAATTCTGAAACTGAGAGGGCAGCGATTCGTCTGGGCTGGGTCACGGCAATCACACCGTTCTGGCTGTATCCCGCCTCATGCAAAATCACCGGAATCTGGGTGGTCTTTCCGCTTCCCGTGGGTGACTGCACGACGATAACCTGATTATTTTTAAGACATTCAAGAATCTTTTCTTTCTGTTCGTAAACTGGTAATTTTTTGTAGTCAATGGACATAAGATTATTATAGAAGAAAAGCGTCAGAGTTACAATCAAAAGGGGGGTGGCATTCAGGGCGCAAGGCTCACTCCGTTCTGGTCGGGCTTCTGGAGATTAGCCGACCCATTTCAAAGACTCACGGACAGATTCATTCACCTTTCTAAGCCTTTCCTTCCAGTCGTCAACAAGTTCCTTAGGTTCAATCGGCCATGCTTCATCCGCCCACTGCCAGACCCATCTTCTGATTGAAAAAAGCTGATTGCTTTTGAATGTCAGGATAATTCCATCTTCTTCCTGACCCGGATGCTCTTCATCTTTCGTGATTTTCTGGTTCTCACCCCATATTCTGTTTTTTGCGTAGCGGGCAGCGTATCCGTGCAGGTGAATCTTAAAGTCGAGATACTGGTCGTGGCACATGCAGCCAAAAGAGCCCATCGTCATTTTGCGGAAGTCGTAGTCTTTCGGGAGCGTAAAGATTTCATTCGTGAGCTTAAGGTTTTTGATTTCGCTCAGACTGTAGCGGCGGCGTCCGTTTTTGACCACATCGAGAGCATGGAGGTTCCAGTTGCCGTTATCAAAAATCAACTGCCACGGCTGCACCCGGCGGGGATGGGGTTTTGTGTCTGTGAGCGACTGATAATCAAAAGTGATGACTCGGTTTTCCTGCAATGCCTTGTCTAAAAGCCTCCAGATTTCGGCAGGAATTTCCTTGTTCGGAGCACCCACGAAAATGATGCGGTCGTTCTCAGGCTTTTTACTGATTCTGATGTTTTCAAGCGATAAATCGTGGTTTTCAATAGAAAGACTTTCAAAAACTTCCTGAGCTTCTTTGTAGAGAGGATTACCTTTGACCAAATCCATGAGAGTTTTAATCAGTTTTGCAGCTTTTGCGGCGTTTTCATCCGTGTAAAAGCGGGGAAGACGGTATTTTGGGTCTGTGTAAAAGTAACCGTTCGTTTCAAAATCAGTGTCAATCGGTGCGGCGTATTTATCCTGCAATTCTTCGATGTCACGGAAAAAGGAAGTGCGGCTGGTCTTGATTCCGTATTTTTCGCCAAGTTCTGAAATGATTTCCTTCCATTTGAGTTTGCGGCCTGAAGCGATGATTTCGTCAATCGCCTGATATCTTTTTGCTTTTTCGGTGAAGTCTACGGACATAACATCTCTCCGTTTTTTGATTATTTTTTTATTCCCGTGCATTGGGAATAGCCTTAATTTATAGTTTACTGCATAAATCAGGAAAGGCAAGTTTTTCTGATGAGGAGGCGTTTATGTATTTTGAAGAAGCGGTCGCTTTGATTGTCATGCTGGTTCTCACTGTAATAATTGTCGGAGTTCTGCTGAACCAGGCCTTTTGGCAAGGTTACAGAAACAGCAAATTTCTTGACGAACTGAAAAAAGAAAGGAATGAGTGGATGTCAGAAGAACGAAATCTGATGGAATAAAAAAGGAGACAATTATGGAAAAGGAAATGAAAATCGTCACCCGACAGGAAACATTCACTGATCTGGCAGTCCGCGAACTTGGCAAAAGTCGTGCCGCCTGTGTATGCCGGCTCCAATTCAAAAGATGCAAGAAAAGCGAATGTGCGAGCTGTCCTCAGCATAAAAAATTCCAATCCTGTGTTGAAGTCATGAGTGATTATGACAGGCTCCGCCTCGACTCCTATACCGCAGGCTATTATGTCGAATACAGCAGCAACCCTATGGCATGGATGAATCACAGGGAATATGTATGGTATTTCACAAAGTTCATGTCGGCATTAATAGGGGGAATGGTCATCTTTTTCGCAGCACTGATATTTTTAACGGGACTTTGAGGGGGAATATATGTATGGAGCAATTATTGGAGATTTAGCGGGAAGTATTTATGAATATGATCAAATAAAAAAGATTCATGAGATAAAGATGAATAAAATAATAGAAGATAATGCTTTTTATAGTGATG
>DGTW01000051.1 GCA_002393835.1 Treponema sp. UBA4326 | reverse complement strand
GTATCAGTGCATGGTTACATTCAATCTTTCCCGCTCGGCCTCTTACTTCGAAAGCGGAATCGGTCGTGGCATGGGCTTCAGGGACTCAAATCAGGACATTCTGGGCTTCGTTCACCAGATTCCAGACCGGGCAAGAGAGCGCCTTATCGACATCGCATCAACCCAGCTTGAAGACGGAGGCTGCTATCATCAGTACCAGCCACTCACCAAAAAAGGAAACGCTGACATCGGCGGCGACTTCTCGGACGACCCCCTCTGGATGATTCTTTCAGTCTCGGCCTACATCAAGGAAACCGGCGACTGGTCAATTCTCGACGAAAAAGTTCCCTTCGACAATGACGCGTCAAAGGCAAAATCGATGCTCGACCATCTTACGGTCAGCTTCTATCACATTGTGAACAATCTCGGTCCCCACAAACTTCCCCTTGCAATGCGGGCTGACTGGAACGACTGCATAAATCTTTCCTGCTTCTCCGACACTCCGGGCGAAAGTTTCCAGACCTACACAAACCCGAAATTCAAGGCGGAGGGCGGATATTCAAAAATCGCTGAATCAGTCTTCGTCGCAACACTCTTTACTTACGCAGGCCCCAACTATGTGGGAATCTTAAATCATCTTGGTAAGAAAGACGAGGCAAAAAAAGCACAGGCAGAAATAGACAAAATGAAGAAAGCTGTCATGGAGTCTGCCTGGGACGGAGACTGGTTCTTGAGGGCCTACGACGCTTACGGAAAGAAAATGGGCTCGAAGGAGTGCGAAGAAGGAAAAATCTTCATCGAGCCTCAGGGATTTGCAATTATGTCTGACATCGACAAGGATGCGGCAAAGAAAACATTGGCTTCAATCGATGAAAGGCTTAACACAAAGTTCGGACTTGTGCTCAACAATCCGGCTTTCACAAGATACTATGTCGAGTACGGCGAAATCTCAACCTATCCTGGCGGCTACAAGGAAAACGCCGGAATTTTCACCCACAACAACGCATGGATTATCTGTGCGGCAGCTTATGCTGGTCAGGGAAACCAGGCCTTCAAATACTACTCGGAAATCGCCCCGGCCTACACAGAAGAAACTTCGGACATCCATAAAACAGAGCCATATGTCTACGGACAGATGATTGGCGGAAAGGACGCAGGAAGCGACATAGGTCAAAGCGGAAGAAACTTCGGGCAGGGCAAGAACTCCTGGCTCACTGGAACCGCCGCTTGGAACATGGTTGCAATCAGCCAGTACATCCTCGGCATCCAGCCAGACTTCGACGGCCTTAAAATCGACCCGTCAATTCCTTCTGACTGGGAAGGCTTTACTGCGACAAGAATCTTTCGGGGCACAAAATACAAGATTGTGATTAAAAATCCCTCTCATGTCTGCAAGGGCGTTAAATCAATACTCGTGGACGGCAAAGCGGTACAGGGATGCGTAGTGCCATTCGAAGCAGGAAAGAAAGAAGTTGAAGTTGAAGTGACTTTAGGGTAAAAAAAAATAAGGGGAAAAGCAGTTGGCTAAACGGCAGAAAAATACTTGCGGTAAATGGCGAACCCACAAAAGCACACTTCTCATATAAAACAGGTATAATGCCCCAAATTGGACGCTATGCCTGTTTTTATTATGCTCGGCCCCTCACATCCCCAAGCCCCCATTAGTTAAAGAAGTCTTAAAAATATCTCAAATAAAACTTGAATTCCTCAAATCTTGTGTTACAATTATTAAGACTTTCTTATGAGAGTTTTATCGAACTCTTAAAAATTCAAATCATAATCACAAGGAGGATTCTATGAATAAGATTTGGATTACCCCCCCCCTACTACACATAAGTAAAGTATTCGTATTAATTTCCCTTATATTTATCCTTCCTTTAACGGGCTGTTCAAATGACGACGACGATAAATCAACTGACCCGAAATCACAGCCTGGTTCCGGTCAAACAGACCTAATAACCCAACCCGCCACTTTTGATTCCGTTGACGATGCGGCATTCACCGTACTCCGCTCGCTCACAGATTTAACCCAGTACGATGAGAACAAAGTTGTCAATGAAGATGACAACTCTGTTTCTGGAGTTGAAACCCTTCCTGACAACTGGGCGACAAAGATCTTTACATGTGACGAAGGCTTTGTTTTTGACACCTCAAAACCCAAAGTACGCTCGATTCCAGTAAACAATCTTGACGATGCCCTTGAATTCTTCTCAGGTGTTATTGGAGAGCCTGTTTCAGAAGCCAGCCTTACAAACGGTACTTACAAATGGTCCTACAGCGGACTTGGCTCTTTAAAATTCACAAAAGTAACTGGCACCGAAAATTTGTTTGCCACGGTAGATGTAGCCCTCGATGTAATGCCCGACTTAACCCAGCTCAGGTTTATTTCCAAAGATTCACCAGAACTTACCTCAACGAACAGCTACAGTGGCAGACCTTACTTCCATGCGGGCGATGTAATCAGGCGAAATAAGGACAACACCTATTGGATTTGCGTCCGACCTTCGGGTGGTCCTTACAAAAAAGACAAGAGCTACTGGATTGCTCTCGATGCTTTTGACAACAAATCTACAGGAAAAAATGCCGGAAAAACCACAATCAAGAGCGAAACGAAGAAGTATACCATTTGGCATAATGCTAGTGAGGACGATTATGCCTATTACGAGTGCATCCAAACATGGGTCTATGCAAAGAATCTGATGTCTCTTAAAACTGCTAAAGCCGCTTACCATACTTTTGGCTTGCTTGTAGACAGCAATGCATGGAACTTATCTGGATGTGAAGGAGCCAAGATGGCATATACAGGGTTGAAGGACAGAGGAATTGATTTGATAGGATTGCACTTGAATGCGGATGATAATGGTAAAATGTCAGACGATTTTCAGAATCTCAGATCTGCCATGTTTGCCTTTGCTTATGGAAGTCCCAAAAAGGATGCTAACAGAAATCTCAAAGTAATAATTGAACCCACACACGGATTTGATGAGGATATCTATAAGACTGTGGGACAGGTAAACTATGTTCAGCCATTTATATCATGCGACGGATATGTAGAAAACGGAAAGTTCAAGGAAGTAATTTCAACAGTAAATACAGTCGAAAATTTTCAGTATACTAACAAAGCTGTAAGTTTTTTACTCTCGCTTACTGATTCTTTTGATGTTGTTTTCTCACGAATGAACGGAAGTACCTTCGATACTTGCTTCCCGCTAACAGAAGGCGATACTAATGACGAAAAGGCAAAAAAATTTCTGTATGACTTCAATAACTTTCTTCATAGGCTAGAAAATTGCGATAATACGAACGCACCCGGACCTGTAAAATTCATTAAACACCAACCTGTCTACGCACGCTATTACCCTACATACTTAGATAGGCATGTCATTATTTCCCCAGAACTTGTTATTAAAGACAACAACGGCAAGGCAGATCAGTCAGTCCCTCCGTCTCCTGTTAAAGAGAAAGACTATACTGAAATTTATTGGCAAGGATATACCCTTTACTTCGATTACTGGAGCACTTTCGACAACTGCGAGCGTTATGTCGACGCCAAAAAAGTCGATTGGAAAAAAGAAAATGACTAAAAAGGAAAATACGGAATAGATATCATTTTACTGGGGCAACACATGAGTACAAGATTCAAGAAATCACAAATCAGAGATATCGTTATTACTATCTTAGCCGCTCTTCTCTCAGTGGGTATCATGCTCTATGGCATAACTCATTTGGGAATTAGCAACACATGGCCGGAACTGGTGCTGAATGCCTTCTACATTGCCTGTCTGGTAATGATAGGACTGTATTTCTTCAACATTCTCGGCGCCCATCGGTTCAATTACTGGTGTTCGGTGTGTCTGGGAATTACGGTATTCCTGCGTGACATTATCTTTGCGCCCCCTCTGGCAATTTATCCTCTCCGATTGTCCTGCCTTACCTTGTCAGTACTGCTTCTGGTCATGCTCACATACTTCTATGCCCGTAAAGAGTGGAAGAGCTATTCCAAGGGCAATTTGTGGATTATTTGTCTCATTGATATGGTCATTGCAACACTCTACAACATAGACATCTGCCTTGAACCAAACAATGAATACACTGGTTATCTGCTTGTTGAAATCTGGATTAGACCGACACTCAGCTACGGGCTTGTGGCTTGCTTTAGGAAAGAGAATGTTTAACAAATTTTTTCATATAAAGGAGGTTTTATGAAAAAGACAAGATACTTATCTTTTCTGGTATCACTGTTGCTTGCTTCGGCATTGATTTTTTCAGGCTGTTCAAATGACGATGATGACAAATCAACTACCCATGGTTCAAATCCAGGTTCTGAACAAGAAGATGAGGCAAACAACGCAGTTTTCGCCACAGTTGACGATGCGGCATTCACCGTGCTTCGCTCGCTCACTGACTTGACGCAGTACGATGAGAACAAAGTCGCTGATGACGAAGACGGGACTGTTTCCGGTGTCGAAGTTCTTCCTGGCGGCTGGAATACAATGACTTTTACCTGCGATGAGGGCTTTGTTCTTGATTCCACAAAACCAACCGTGTACTCAATAGCGGCGGCAAGCATTACCGATGCGCTTGATTATTTTTCTGGCCTTATCGGCGAAAGCATTACGGAGTCCAGTCTTACCGCAGGCAAGTACAGCTGGTCATATTCCGGGCTAGGCACGCTCACTTTTACAAAGATAAGCGGCGAAGAAGATTTATATGCAACAATTGATGTTAATCTTCCTGTAATGCCTGAACTGACCCAGCTTCGCTTTATTTCTGCAGATTCAAAGGAACTTACGGCTACAAACAAATTCACCGGTACGCCTTACTACCATGCAGGTGATGTTATCAGACGCAACAAAGACAGTACCTGTTGGATATGCGTTCGCCCGGCTGGAGGCCCAATGTTTAAGGATAAAAGCTATTGGCTCTGCCTCAACTCTGTGACCGACAGTGCGAAAAACATCATTAATGAGACCACAAAAACCGTCAGTGTCTATCATTATGCGGGGCAAAAGGATGACGGCAAAAGTAAATATATTAAATCCGAGCATAACTGGACATACGCAAAAAACCTGATGAGCCTGAAAACCGCAAAAGCTGCGTTCCATACATTCAGTTCGCTGGTCAATGTGGCTGCATGGGAAAAAGCAGCAACGGACAATGCTTCTGGATTTGGAAATGCAAGACATGTATATGAAGCATTGCAGAAAAAAGGAATAGATTTAATGGCGCTGCACATGCTGTCAGATGGCAAGGATGGACCTGGCAACGACACTAAAAATCGGGACGACTACAAAAATGTCATGTTTGCCTTTGCTTATGGCTCTCCTAAAGATGATTCAAACCGAGGCCTCAGCTTGAACAACCTGCCCAAGGATGGCAGTGTCGATACTACTGTCTTTAAAAAGGCCGCCCAGCTAAAAACGACCCAGCCATTTTTTTACGGTTACTGCAAAAACGGTTCTGTAACGGAATATCTTTTTACTCGCATTAAGGTCCCAGCAATCACATACAGCAAGTATGTAAACAAAGAATTTCTTCTGTCGCTTACTGATTCTTACGATGAAGTATATCTCACATCAATAGGGGCAAGTCCGACACAAGTTCTTGCTCTGCTTGCCGAAAGAGGATATATGACCAAGCAGGAGGCGCCTATCTATGCAAGTGAGTTCTATTATGACTTTGCTCACTATCTTCATGGATATCCTGTTTCGGACAAGACTTTGAATTTTTATGAATTCTCAAGGTCAACGTGGCAGAAACCTGCAAATAGCAGATACCGCTACAAGGATAATGAGGCTAACTATCATGTCATTGTCTCTCCAGAGCTCATGATTAAAGACAATAAAGAAAAAAATGGACAGCCTCAGAAGCCATATTCATCTTCGTATACGAGCGTGTATGTTCAGAGAGAAGATACAGAGCTTTCCGATGGTGATACATATTTTGATTACTGGAGTACCAAAAACTCTTTCAGCCGCTATATTGATGATGCCTTGGCTTCATGGCAAGAGGAAAACGAATAGGCATTTTCTGTCATTCTTTTGCTTGATTAGGAAAGCCGTATACCACACTTTGCTTTTTTCATACAAGGAGGTTTTTATGAAAAAGACAAAAATCTTATCATGTCTGACATCATTGCTGCTTGCTTCGGCACTGATTTTCTCAGGCTGCTCAAATGGCGATGATGAGACCTCGCCAAAAAGTGACAGTACGCCAAAAACAACTCCGGGAGCTGACACCACAGAAACTACTACCCCTACAATCACATCCGTAACGAAGGATGTAAGCACATTCGGAGATACGGAAGACCTGAAGCTTGAAAATTACGCTTACAAGGTTGAATTTGTCCTTCCGATAAACAACGGTGACTCTTGGGGCGCAGAAATTGCCTATGCTGAGAATGATTTCTACACTGAAACTGACGAAACTACTGGTCAGACCGAGGATACTGAAGAAATTTATCAGCTTGGCTACATAAGCGAAGAAGCGGGAAGCCTTGACCAGAAAGGAAACGGCACAAAAAAAGTCAATCTGTATGTGTACCAGAACGATAACGCAAACACTCACAGCGCAACCCTCACCATAAAATATGGTGCGACAGGTACGGAGACGACAAAGACAATAAACCTGGAGCAGAAAGCTGCGGCGGCAAATGCTGATGAACCGAGTGAATCAGTTGCCATGAAGCAGTTCATCGGCTACGGCTACAACAACCGTCTTGGCTATGCTTCAGCAAGATGCCGTAAGAGTCCTATTTTTAAGGTTACGGAACTTATGAGCGATGACGGTATTACCTATGAAGGCGATGTCGTTAAGATTGTCTACACGTCTGACTCCACTAAGCTTTCTTATCGTGAGGCATCCGGTTCAAACCTTGCAGAACTTGAAGCCTCACTCAAACATACTGTTGAAGGTAGTTTTGACATCGCTGATTTCAGTGGTGAAATTGATGCTCATACAGAGTGGACAAGCCACGACACGACAAACTATCAGTATGCATGGGCTGACATTAAAGTTAATAAACTGACTGCGGTTATTAATACTGATGATATGACGCTTACCAAAAAAGAATTTATGACGGATGCCGCTTATAAAGCCATTAACGGTATAAACCCGCGATTTAAGAATAATACAGCGGATGTCTTCAAGAAGCTTGTAAAACAGTATGGTACTCATGTCGTAAAAGGCGGAATCCTTGGCGGTAAGGTTCATCTGGACATGGAAGCAAATACCGAGAAGATGGAAAGTACATTTGAGGCAGGAGGAATGCTTAAGGCAGGCTATGATGGTCTTTTCAAACTGTCAACTACTGTAGAGGGAAGCTACAAGAAGACGCTCACAAGCGAAGGCAACAGATTCAACTTTAGTTCAGATGTGAAGGGAGGAAGCGAAGATGCGATATCGGGATTTGGCTCTTTGCTTAACGAAAGAACGGCCTCAGAAAGCAGCCGCAGTGACAAATTCGCTGAGTGGCAGGCTACATTGAGCGAAGCCAACAACTGCGTATTCGTAGATTTTATAAGTCCTGACAACCTCATTCCTTTGTATGAGCTTCTTGACGATGAGTTGGACGGATTCGAAGAGCGCTATAAAGCAATGGAAGACTATTTTGAAAGTCAGCTGAAAGTGGATTACCCGATTGAAGGTCAGGCACGTCATGTGAACACGCTTCCTGCAAAAATCGACACCACAAAGATTGCTTTCGATGAGAACGGTTCTTTTGTAAAAGACATCTACTACGGAGACAATTTGGTTGCAAAATTGTGCTGGGAGTATATTCCGCAGCTTAATATAAACAGCCGTGTCAAAGTCCTCTATCCTGCAGATAACAACGGAAAAGTGTTCTGGAATCAGGGTTTGTATGCAGGTGATATACTCCATAAACCGCATTCCGTTGGCTGGAATGGCGGGCAGGTTGTCTTGACCGAAAAATCATCCCTCGACTATGACCAGTATACGACATTCTATCTTACCGGTACTACGCTTACTACCTATGTGCCTTCATATCTCTCCGAAGAAAACCAGAACAAGATAGAAGAAAAAAGCTCTGAGGTATCTTCCGAAGACTACAAACTTAATTTTGGGGCAGCCAACGGTACATACAATGTCGTAAAAATTGAAAACAACTTGTATTTGCGCGATTATTATATGGGTACTGGTTATGAGAATGGCAGCACAGCCTTTGCTAATGTCGATGGCAGTCAGCAACAATTAATCGCCAATAAGTACCAAAAAACCACATCTGATGATAGTTGGGAAAACTTGCCATCAGAATATCAAAACATCTACTATTATCCTGTCTGGCTGCTCACAGAAAAATGGGATTACAATGGCACTCATTTTGTTAATGGAAAATATTCTCTTCCAAAAACAAGTGCCATCACCGGTCTTGTCTCGCGCTTGAACAATCTTTCTAGAAAACCAGGCGGTACGGTGGCTGCCATGTTCATGAAGGGCGGTGTGCTCGGCCTTAACCTTACCAAAACCGGATATATCGGCTTCAATAACAACGGAGCAGTAACGGAACGATACTACTTTGACCAGGCAGAGAATTGCGTACTGGCTTGTTGGGATGACAACAACACCACCGATCCCGCGACAATGCGCAGCAATACATGGGGCAATCTGTCTAAAATCACCATTTCTCCTAATTCAGGTTCTGTAAGCCATACTAACTATAAAGATATGGCTCACGACTACAAAGTTGGATTAATCTGGTATCGCAGGGCGTCAGCATCAGAGCTTCGGTCTGAACAAGGCCCGTGCTACCGTGTAATTCTATGTGAGCCTTGTAAATAGCTGAAAGGACTTGACGTGTCATTTTTTTGCTTGACCTCGTGACAAGGACAATGGCAGGTTCAAATGTCTGTCCGGGCATTTGAACTTGTCTTCTTTCTTTTATGAATTCTTGTGTTTGTTTATGAAAAACTTTTTCAGGTTTACCTTTTTTGCGACTTTTTTTACGATTTTTTCATTTTCTCTCTTTTCCTGCAAGAACGAATCCGATGACGAAAATCCCTCTGTTGAGAGCGTCGCTTCAAAAGGCGGACTTATTGCTTTTTATCCGCCCAACGGCTTGGGCGACAATTCCTATGTCGATTCTTTTTGCTCGGGCGTTCAGAAGGCTGCCCTAAAAAACAATCTCTTGGTATATGATATCTGCCCCAAAAACTGGGATGAGGCAAAAGGCCTTGTTGATGAATACATTCCGCGCTGTTATGAGCTAACGAAAACCTACAAGCTCCCGGTGTTTTTCCTTTTTGGTGATGAGGGCTACCTTGAATTTTTTTCACCATATCTCTCTGAAAAGCCCGATACGATTTCATACATGCTTTTTGAATCCAAAGAAACTGAATTTCCTGCTGTAAATACAGCATATATGCCACTCTATGGTGCGAGTTACCTTGCTGGGCTGGCTTCAAAGACGCTGCTTGCGGGAAGGGAAAATGCCCGGATTCTTGCCATTCTTGCTAACGAAAGCACTCAAAGCGTCATGGATGCGTTGAAGGGCTTTATCGCTGGCAGCGAATCTGCCTGGAACGAAAAAGTCTATGACTATAATTTTACGGAATGGTCGGATTCAGTTTCAAAATTTGAGGAGCTGGATTTTGCGGCGATTTCCCTTAATAACGATCATGACAAAGATGGCTTTGACAGTGCCGACCTCTCTTATGCTCTGGCGCTCTTTGCCCAGAAATTAAATCCCTTTGACCTTTATTTTCCTGTTTGTGGCGGAAGTGTCCACGGACTTTTGCGCTACAACCGAGAAAAAGGAGAAAAGTCCTTCTATACAGTGGGCATGGACTCCGATTTGTCTGTCTACACGAAGCAAGTTCCTTTCTCCGTGGTAAAGCATATCGACCGTGCCGTTCAAAAATGCATTGAGCAGTGGCTTTCGGGCAAACTTCCCCATCATCAGGAATTTGACCTTGCAAACGGCTACACAGAACTGATAATTTCAAAATCATATAAAGATAAGCTTTCTGCCGTCGTGCAGGGAGCCTTAGCAGGAGCCATAGAAAAAGAGCGTGAATATGAAGAAAATAAATAAAAATTATCGTTTTGTTCCTGTTTCTGCCAAAAATATTTTATTGATACTGTTTTATGTCCTGTTTCTTTGCCTTGCCTCTTGTTCAGATGATTCCGACTCGTCGTCCTCAGGCAAAACAAGTGACACAGACAGCTGGCGAAAGATAAAAGTTGCGATGGTTCTTCCTTCTAGCGGCGAGCAGAGCAGCCGTTTTCACCGTATCGCAGACTGGTACCTTTCCTCGCTAAAAACGGCCCTGACGGACAGTGAATTTTCCACGCCATTCATCCTTGACCTCGAATGGTACAGCGAAGAGAGCGAAAATCTCGCTTCCATGGCAGAAAGTCTTTCAAAAAGAGACGATGTGTTTGCTATTATCGGCCCCCGCTATTCTGACCATGTGCAGGTTTTTGCCGAGCCGTGTTTTATCAACAAAAAACCGCTCATTGCCCCATGCGCCGCAAGCGAAAGCATTATCCGAGCCTTTGCGATGAATGCCGCATCCGCAGCACATTCCGACCCTTTCTTGTGGGCATTGACCGAAACTGACATCTCCCAGACCGAAGCCCTGCTTGCAAAAGTGGCGGCTTATGGCGGAAAAAAGGTCGCATTCATTTCAAGCGCAGATTTATACGGCGAGACATTCTTTAACTGGGGACCTTACATCGCCTCCGAGCTGAAACTTACGCCTGTAAATAATATCCGTTATATTTCTTCTGAAAACGCAGAGACCAGCTACGGGGCAGGAACCCAAGCCCTTCCTCTTGCAAGCGCTGCCAGCGAAGCGCTCGGAAGTGGTGCTGATTATGTTCTGTGCGCACTTTCTTCATACAAAGATGCACAGGCAATCTTACAGGAACGAGAGCGACTTGGAGACAGCTCCCCCAGGCTCCTTTTTACCGACACTGCCTTTACCGCAGATTTTCTGAAAGAAGAATTCGCAGGGCTTGCAGAAGGCGTTGAAGGAACGGCTCCTTATGCCGACCCGACCAGCGGTTTTGTCGTCATGTACGAGGCTCGTTTCAATGAAAAGCCTTCTGTCGGCGAAGCGAATTTGTACGATGCCTTGCTTTTGTGCGGCTTTGCGGCGGCTCGTTGCATCAAAAACGAAGCGACCACGCCTATTTCAAATCATGCGGTAAACGAAGCGATAAAGAGTTTTACCGGAACAGGAAGTGGCGGAAAATCAGCATTGTCGCCGCTCGGCATGATGTTCGCCTTTGAAGATATTGACGCAAACAAAACGGTGAATATCAACGGTGCGACCGGCTTACTGGATTTTGACGCAGAAACTCTCACAAGCGCTCTTCGCACGGTTTACACTCATTGGACCGTAGCAGAGGGAAGTTTTGAGCCACTTGACTACACATCTTCGGACGGAAACGGTCGCACTGCCGGAAACCGGGCAAGCTGGGAATGGGGCGTACTCATTGACGAAATTGAGAAACAGCTTCAGGAAGAAAGCGAAGGCGTATCTGTTGACTATGAAGAGGCAAAGAGTCACTGGGCGGTCATCGTCGCAGCATCAAACGGTTGGCAAAATTACCGTCATCAGGCGGATGCGCTCTATCTCTATCAGCTTTTAAAGAAGAAAACCAAGATATATAATGATGACAACATTATCCTGATTCTTGCCGATGACATAGCGGGCAGCAAACGTAACAAAAAGCCCGGTGAAATCTATGCCCGACTGAACGGTGAAAACCTGTACACGGACGACATTCAGATTGACTACCTGCTTTCTGAGCTGACGGCAGACGACATGGTGAATATTATGAAAGGAGAAGCTGTTTCGATTGAAAGCCGCAGCGAAGACAGGCAAACGCATCCGCGTCTCGTGGAAAGCCCCACTCAATTGAATAGTGACGGACAGTCCGACATCCTCTGGTTCTGGTCGGGACACGGCGCAAACCGGAACGGAAACGGGGCGCTCGGTCAGTTTGTCTGGCAAGGAAAAGGAAAAGAAGGATTTACCACCGAACGAATGAAAGCCACGCTTGACTATTTGTCCGGCCAGTCTGAATCAAACCAGAATCAGAAATGTTATCGAAAAATGCTCATTATCGCGGAGCCGTGCTATTCGGCCAGCGTACTGAATGTTGCCCAGAATGATGCCTACAAGGGCATTCTTGCCTTTACAGCTGCCAACGGCTACGAAACATCATTTGCCGACCTCTACAGCGTGGAGCTTAAAGTCTGGCTTTCAAACCGCTTTACCCACAATTTCACCGACAAAATGATTGAGACTATAAACTCCGCTGACCAGAACGGGTCTTACGGAATCTTCTACGCAGATTTGTACAAATACCTCGTTCAGAACACAATTGGCTCCCATGTACAGCTCTTCAATGCCGGCAATTTCGGAAACCTGTATGCGACCTGGCCGATTGAGTTTTTCAATTAGGATGAGCAAAAAAAAGAAAACCGCCAGCTTTTGGCGGTTTATAGTTTGCCTCTCTTCGACCTTAGCGAAGGGCAATTAATGGAACCCTGCATATCCTGCAGGCGGAGTGAATGTAATTACAAGACCCCCGAGGAGTCAGATCTTTTTGTCGGAAATTGCATTACGCATCCTGTCGTGCAGCCGGTGTGCGTCCTCATCTCGCTCCTGTCTACAATTTAATAATACCACACTTTTCTACAA
>DGTW01000068.1 GCA_002393835.1 Treponema sp. UBA4326 | reverse complement strand
AATCTTGCCTCGCAAGATTTTTCGC
Organism: Treponema sp. UBA4326; assembly: GCA_002393835.1. Taxonomy (GTDB): domain Bacteria; phylum Spirochaetota; class Spirochaetia; order Treponematales; family Treponemataceae; genus Treponema_D. The sequence goes on along the minus strand of DGTW01000068.1, from coordinate 5,187 downwards.
CTTCGGCGACCGTCTCCCTACCTAGCGCTTTGGCAGCCGGTTCACTATCTAGCGCTTCTCCACCGACCATTCACTTGCCGTGTCGCCTAAGATTTTGCTCAGTTCCGGCATTATTTCGCTCAGTTGCTCATCGAGCTGGTATGGGAAATTCACGATGAACATTCCGCTTCCGTAGAGGGAGGCTAGGCCCGTCATGTCTTCCTTTCGCTTTATTTCCATCTGAATGTCAAGGATTTTTGGCTCAGTCGCCTCTACGCTTGAAGCAATACGCTCCTTCATCATGGAGATTTCTGAAGTCCTGTGAGCGACAAGAGGATACCAGAGGGCAATGATTCCGGCCGGCCATTTTTTGTGAACAGCAGAGATTACCTCTCCGCATTTTTCAAAGTCGCTAGCATCCTCGAAGCTGGGGTCAATTACGGCCAGTCCCCGCTTGATTTTTGGCGGAGTGACGGCCTTTAAAAGCTCGTAGCCGTCCCTCTTGTGAAGGCCCGGCTCGACAAAGTTTTTTCCCGAAGCCTTGCATTCTTTTCTTCTATTATAAAAGCAGTTTTTAAGCTCCTCAAAAGCCGTTGAGTGGAGCTCACAAAGAAGCTGCTCGTCTCCAGGCCTCAGAAAGATGTTCTCAATTAAGGGCGAACCAGGATAAAAGCCTTCTTCATAATACTTCTGGATAATATCAAAGAATTTTAAATTCCTCACAGAGGACGAGCAATTTATCATCTTCTCAATTCCACTTTTCGCTTCCCCGGTCTTTAAGGCCCGTGAGTCGTCGAGGGCATAAAGTCCGCTTCCGGCATGGGTGTCGATTACGGTAAAGGGCTTTTCTTTTTTGCAAAGATGCTCCAGAATCAGCGAGAGGGTGAGGTGCTTTAAAATGTCAGCGTGGTTGCCTGCGTGGTAGGCGTGTATGTAAGAAAGCATGGCTTAGAAATTCTTTTCGATAAAATCAATTGTCTCTTTGTTCTTGAGCATCATGTCTTTGTCCTGCTTCATTTCTTCGATTGTGTACCAGCGGTATTTCTCCCCATTCAAGGTAAAGGCCTGCTTTGGGGGCAAATCATTTTCGGCAAAGGAAATCTGGTAGAAGGTGTGATGATAAGTCTTTGATATGTTCGATGAAACAGAATGTTTTGTGATGTCTGTCTCAAGAACTTTTTTTACGGATGGAGAGGCAAGAGAAAGACTTTCTTTTGTAAAATCCAAAATTGCCGAAGAATCGTCGTTTTCTTTTGTGCGCGAGAAAGGAAGCAGAAATGTATTCCAGCGTTTGTTTTTTTTGAGCAGATAACGCCCGTGAGAATCTTTTATTACGAGAAGAGAGAATGAGTGAATGTCCGCCGCAGAAAGAATATCGTTGTAAAGTTCTTGAACAGAATAGCGTGAGCCACGAATTGAAAGGAAAAAGACAAGGCTATATGCTAAGGTGATGATTGCGACCGCAATTTTCATTTTAGAATCTGCGGACAAAACTCCTGAAAGAAGGATTGAAGCGATATAACTAAGAAAAGCCAAAGCCGCCTCGATGATTGTGCCGTAAGACTTTATGTGAATCTTTCGTCTGAAAAGAATATCCTGCAATTTTCCTTCTTCAATATTCATGCTTTCATTATAACAGATAGAAATCAAAAATCAATAATTAAAAGAAAACCCGTCACTGGGACGGGCTTGGAAAGGGAAAAACTATTCAAACAACTTTTCAATCAGTTTTTCTGCTGAATAATTACCCAAATCTGTTAAGTTTGTGATGTCAATTTTTCCGCTTGTCGGGTCTGAATCGGCTTTGGTGATTTTACCCAAAAGTCGTAATGTGACTGCACTTGCAGCCCATTTGCCGGAAGAAAGCTCTGCTTCTTTTGACGCGTAAAAGTATTTTGTAGCTACAGAGTCAGAGTTACCTGTTGCGACAACAATGAGTTTCTTGCTTGATGTGTTATATTTTACAAAAAACTTAGAAAAATTAACTGTACCGCTATCAGTTGTGGACGCTGTTGGTTTGGAATCAGTGTCATCTTTATTGGTATATTCATACCAGACATTTCCAGTCTCTTTAAGAATAAGTGCCTCGGCGCTCGTTCCGTCAAGACCATCCTCGCCATTTTTGCACCCTGTAAAAAGTCCTGCACCTGCAAGCAAAAGTGCAGCCGAAATAATCATAAAAATCTTTTTCATTTGATAGAATCCTTCTTAAAAAAAGCGCCACACGGAGGTGGCGTAAACGGCAGGAGAGAAAATTCTGTTTGCCGCTAGGTGAACAGAATTTTCTCGTTGGAATCCGAAATTACAGGAGGTAATTTTGGACTAGAACTGATACTTAGCTGTCAGCTGAACGAACGCCTTGTCGTGATTCTCGCTGTCGGCCGTGAAGTTGTAGAACTCACCGTCTTTGTTGTTAGAGTAGAAGTAAACACCACGGATTGCGAATGTGAGACCTTCTATGACATTGTACTCAACTTTTGGAGCGACCATGAACTCGTCATGCTCGATGCCCCAAATACCCTGAACTTCTGTAGTGAGCTTTTCGTTGAGCCATTTGTCAGAAAGAAGAACGATGAGCTTGTTGCTTACATATTTGTCATCGCTCTTGTAGTCTGTGTCATATTTTGCGTAGAGGCCATTTTCCTTGACAGCGTCTTTGATTTTGTCGCTGCCGAGGATGTATGTTCCGTTATCCTGAACATTGAGGTTGAGGTTATGAAGAGGAATGTCGATGTCGAAACCAGCTACCCATGAAATTGAGTTGTTCTTAATCCATGGATTGTCACCGGCTGTATCTTCTGTGAGGTTGTAAGCGAATTCCCATCGTGTGTTGAGTTTCCATACGACGAAAGCAGCCTCAAGGCCGAAGACCTGCAACTGGTCGTAGTTGAGGGATGGAAGGGCAAACCTCTGATCTGACATGTAAGCGATTTCCTGTGCATGGTCACTTACAGCCTTCATGTAGCCGTCTTTTTTGGCTGCGGCTTGAATGGCACTAGAATCTGTAAGGTCAACCGTGTCACCTGTTACAGGAGAAACATAAGTTGTTGCACCTGCAGCCGCGGCCTTACCATATACTTCTGTACCCATGTAATTAGCAAAATCACTGATTTCCTGATAATAAGCAGTAGAAATTGCAGTCTGTCCGTCTGTTGAAGAAGCATATGTTTTTGTAGCTGCAGCTAATGAATCAATATAAGCTCCAAGATTTGCTGTCGGCTGCTTGTAGTGGCCGTAGTAGTAGCTTGCACCCCAGTCGATTCCGCCCAAAGTACCTGTCAGGCGAAGACCTGCCTGTCCGTATTTGAGGGAGCGGATGTTGTCTTCGTAAAGGTCGTTGGCTGAGAAACTTGTCATTGACTGCAAGCCGTCAACGATGCCTGAATAATCATCGGCTTTAAGACTTGTTTTAAGGTCAATAGCCGCATTGTGCTTTACGATTCCTGAGACAGTGTTTGTAAGATTTGCCTGAGCCGCGGGGTAGAGGGGACTTTTTTCGTCTGCGAAGCGGTCTGCGGTCATCCAGGGTGTGAAGATTCCCTCAAGCTTGAGGTTGTAGTCCCATGAAAGGTTTGCTGTTGCCTTGAACATTACTTCACCGATTCGGCGGTCGATGTAGTCCGGGAAGATGAAATCTGTGTAGTCGTTGGCGTTGAAGTTGTCGAGGACATGGACTTTGTCGCCTTTGCCCCAGACTTCCTTCATTTTACCGGCACGAATCTGGAAACGGCCTTCCTTGAAACTTCCGCCAAGTGAGACTTCATCGATGATGTCTTCCTGATATTTTTTGAGTGTTGCCGGATTGAGCTTGAACTTGATGTTGGCGTCTGTATAGTCACCAGCATAGTTCAATTCGACATTTGCATGGGCCTTTGCATCGATAAGAGTTTTGCTGAAATCATAGAAAGAATCGTAGGCCTTGGTATCATAACGGCCTGTCTCCTTGTTTTTGGCCCCAATCCAGGCTCGGGCATCTGCTCCTACTTCACCTGAAATTGTTACTGCAGGTGCGCTTGACTCTTCGATGCTGCCACCAAAATCACTGCTGTCTGAGCCGCCGAAATCAAATTCCTGAGCGAATGAGAAAGAAGTGAGCGAAAGTGCTGCCAATGTGAATAAAATTTTTTTCATATAATGTTCTCCTTCTTGAGATTCGGATTACTTAGCTTTTCCCGACTGAAGATACTGCTGTGTGAAGTATCCTGCTGACATAGGACCGTCCATGACTGGATTTTTGATTTCCAGAAGTGTCTGTCTTCCAGTTTTTTCGGTGACGATTCTTGCCTTCATGCGCATAGCGTATTTTTTGCCTGTTTTAGAAGTGAGCCAGAACCAGTCTTCGGTAGTGTAGGTTTTGAGCAGCTTTGAGTTGTCCTTTTTCTCGAAGTACTCGATTTTTGCCGGAAGATAGCTTTCCTTGTCGATGTACTGGATGCGGTAAGAATACTCGATGTCTGATTTTTTGTATGGAACAGACTTGATTTTCCAGCAGGTATAGGTTTTTCCGCCTGGAACTGTGACAGTTACGTTTGTATCAAGCATTTCGTGCTTGTCCTCGTCTACATGGCGTACGCCCATGTCATTGTAGGTGAATTCACAACCGACAAATGACTTGTAGCGGTCACCGATTGGAATTCGTCTGGTTGATTTGAGCTCCGGCAGGTAAATCCAGCGGTCATCGGCTCGCTTGTCACGCTCCTGCTGCAAGACTCGGGTGTTCTTCTTTTTTGCAGGCCCCTGAATTTCAAAAACAGTGTCTACGAGGCCTCCGTCTCGTGAGCGTCCATGCTGAATCATGGGCATTTCCTCGATGGCACCGTTTTTCTCGATGTTGTAAAGCATCATCATTGCAGTGGAAGTGTCTGGAACCGGAAGTGATGTTGATTTCTTTACGATATCGTAAGCTTCGTCTGCAAATGCTGAAGTAACTAATAACAGTGTTGATACTGTTGCGACAATAGTTTTTGTAAGTTTCATGTAGACTCCTAATGTAAACGCAATGCGTAAATAGATTTGTCAGTCAAAAAACTGATTAACTACCACTATAGCACTGCTAAAGATTATTTTCAATTCTTTTTTATTTTATTTTTATCTTGCCTTTCCGCTTTGAAGATACTGCTGGGTGAAGTATGATGGAGAAAGTTTTTCCTCCATAACAGGATCCTTCACATCGATGTAAGAAAAGCCTTAGCAATTATTTTCTTCGCT
>DGTW01000237.1 GCA_002393835.1 Treponema sp. UBA4326 | reverse complement strand
TTCCTTTTGCAACTTCATCATAATCAATGGCTTTCTGATCCGGTTTGTAAGGAATTCCCAAACCACCGCCCAAGTCAACGAATTCGATTCGGACACCGAGCTTTTCTTTTACTTCAGCGGCAAGCTCAAAGACAAGTTTTGCTGTGTCAACGAAGAAAGCCGGGTTGAGTTCGTTTGAGGCAACCATTGTGTGAAGGCCGAAGTGCTCAACTCCCTCTTCTTTGCAGATTTTGTAGGCTTCAATCATCTGCTCACGGGTGAGGCCGTATTTTGCTTCTTCGGGAGAGCCGATGATTGAGTTGCAGCCGTGTTTTGCCGGCCCCGGATTGTATCGGAAACAGATTGTGTCAGGAAGCTTTCCGCCCAAGGCCTCTTTTAAAAAAGGAATATGGGTGATGTCATCAAGATTGATGATGTTACCGTTAGCAAAGGCGTATTTGTATTCGTTGGCTGGAGTCTCGTTCGATGTAAACATGACATGTTTTCCCTTGATTCCGCTCATTGAAGAAAGCATAAGCTCAGGAAGACTCGAACAGTCTGCACCGCAGCCCTCGCTGGCCAAAACCTTCAGTATATACGGGTTGGGACAGGCCTTTACTGCGTAGTACTCGCGGAAAACCGGGAAAATAGAAAAAGCCTTTGTGAAGCGGCGCATGTTTTCTCGAATCGCTTTTTCGTCATACAAATAGAAGGGAGTAGGAAATTTCTCCGTTAATTTGACTAATTCTTCGTGTGAAAGTGGAAATGTTTTCATAATAAGCGTATTCTAACATTTTTCTTGCTTTTATGAAAATATGCATTAGAATCATTTAAAGAGTAATTAAGAAAAACTCTTGAAATATGAAAAAAAAGTTTTACATAAACTCTAACCTAGAAAGACTCTTCTCATTTGCGGCAACGCTAGTCTTAATTCTGATGGTCAATATTGTGCTTACCCAGACCCTTCTTAAAAAAATTCAGGCCAATGCAGAAGCAAGTTTCATTCAACGATGCGACGACACAGTCGATGACTATGCCCTTGCCGTAGATGCAAGGCTAAAACAGCTGGAGTCCAAAATTGACATTTTTTATGCCAAGCTGGCCTACAAAACTCTTTCCATCGAGACAATCAAAAAATTCCTTCTGGATGAAAAAAAGCAAATAGTCTATCCATTCAACATGGTTGTTTACTCAGACAAAAACGGAGTAAGCTGGAATTCTGAGGGAGAAGAGTTCGACATAAAAGACAGGCTTTATTTTCAGAAAATCATGTCGGGCGAGTCAACTTTCTATGTCACAAATGTTCTGGAATCAAAGCATGATGGTAAGCCCTGCCTGATTTTTGCCCGTCCAGTCTACAACGAAGAAAAGGAAATCACGGGAGTCCTATTCGCAAGCTGTCCAATCGAGAGGGCAGCAGAATATTTTGCTAAAATCACAGGCAACAATAGGAACAAAAGATTTGCCATTCGAGACTCAAACAAAAGGCTCATACTCCACTACAATTCCAAATGGCTGAACTGGGTCTATTCTCCATGGAAATACGATGACAAAATTCTCGTTACTGACGATGAAGAATTCAAGGTAAAAGAATCAATCAGCACGGAAGGAGACCTCGTTTATGTCTTCTACCGCTACAGCGAAATCAGTCCATGGACAATAAGCTACGCAGTCCCGGTGGAAGACTTCGTTCAGCTAAAAAAATCTCAGTCAGCCTACCAGAATTTTGTTCTTGAAGTTATAATAATTTCCCTCTCGCTGATTTTCCTTCTTGAAATTTGGTTTCACTCAATTCTCGAAAAACACCAGATTCTCTCAACTCACATTGACTCAATCACCCACCTTATGGTCCGCTCTCATTTTGAAAAAGAAGCGAACAAAATGCTCAGAAAACATCCTAGATCCAAATTCATGATGCTTGAGGCCGACATTAGGGGCTTTAAATTCATAAACCAGCAGCACGGTGAAAATGTCGGAAACCAGGTCCTGCTTCAGTTCTCAAAACTCCTCTACGAAGTGTCAAAAAATTACGAGGGAATTTTAAGCCGAGGATATGCAGACCACTTCTACATTTTTTTCAAAATCTCATCTGTCTTAAAGGCAATGCACTTTTTCAAGAACAACTTCAACAAGCAGGTAGATCAAATCAAGTCGCTGGAAATACCATTTACGCCAAAATTCGGAATTTCCTTCTTCATTCCAAAGAAGATGCCTGCCTCAACCACGGCACAAGTCCTAATCACTAGGGCAAATTTTGCGAAAGACACAATCAAGGAAAATGCCCTGCAAGATTTTGCAATTTACGATGAAAAACTGCTTAAACGCTCCAGCGAGAACAACTTCATCGAGACCCACATGGAAAGCGCCCTCAAAAACAACGAATTCTTCGTCATGTACCAGCCTAAAGTTGACCTCAAAACTGACAAAGTTGTTGGTGCTGAAGCTCTGGTTCGCTGGCAAAGCCCCGAGCTTGGCTACATGCCTCCAAATTCATTCATTCCACTCTTTGAAAAGAATAATTTTGTCGTCAAACTTGATTTTTATGTCTATGAAGAAGTTTTCAAGTTTCTAAGAAAAAGCCTGGATAAGGGAGACCCAGCCGTTCCGATTTCCGTAAACATGAGCCGCAACCATGACAAGCCTGAAAGATTCGTGCATGATTTCATAGTCCTCCTAAAAAAATATCAGATTCCTCCGGATTTGGTGGAAGTAGAGCTTTTGGAGAGAAGCAGCATGGATAAAAATATCCTGCGTGAGATTACCATCATGCTGCAAAAAGAAGGCTTCCGTGTGGCCATGGATGATTTTGGCTCCGGCGAAAGCTCGCTCAACATGCTGTCTACAATTCCTGTCAACATCCTCAAATTCGACCGTTCCTTTCTCTTTGCGAATGATGCCAAAACCGGCAAGCTCGACGAAACTTCCGAGACCTTCATCGAAACCCTTGTTGACCTTGGCAAAAACCTCAAGAAGGAAACGATTTTTGAAGGCGTAGAGACCGAAGAGCAGAGGGATTTCCTTAGAAAAATAAAATGCGATCAGGTTCAGGGATTTTTCTACTCTAAGCCCCTTCGGGAAGAAGAATACATGGAATTCTTGAAAAACCATCGCTAAAGGGATAAAATAAAATTTATGAAACCGACATTATTAGTTTTGGCGGCAGGAATGGGAAGCCGCTATGGTG
>DGTW01000046.1 GCA_002393835.1 Treponema sp. UBA4326 | reverse complement strand
CATAACTCATCAGATAGATTTTTACATTCGGAAACTCTTTGCGGAGTTTTGCAATAAAAGCAAGTCCATCTGCCGTACGATAGCCACGCTGCAAAACTTTTGTACAGGCTGTCTGAATTGCCGGCCCATCTGCACTAGGGTCAGAAAATGGCAGCTGAATTTCGAGAATATCTGCACCTCCGTCTACTAGTGCACGGGCTGCTGTAAAAGAAAGCTCTTCTGTAGGATAGCCGGCAACAAGGTGACTCATTAAACTTATTTTGCTCATTTTGTTTCTCCCATGATTTTTGCATTATGAATGTCTGTATCACTTTCCAGGCGGTCGATTTCTGCATGAAGGAACGACAGCCATTCGTCGCGGCGGAATACCGGACAGGTAATGAATACATCTTTATCTCCACGGCCACTCATGTTTACAATAATGGCTTTATCCTTTGGCAGTGTCGGAGCAAGTTTAATTGCCTCTGCTCCTGCGTGCGCACTTTCCATTGCAAAAAGAACGCCTTCGTTGCGGGCAAAAAACTTTACCGCATTGAGAGCTTCATCATCTCTTGCGTAAGTAAACTCTACACGGCCCTGTCGGCCAAGAGTTGCGAGCTGCGGACCAATTCCACAATAGTCGAGACCGGCAGAAATTGAACGGGTTGGAAGAGCCTGCCCGTCTTCATCTAAAAGGAAGCGCGACTTGTAACCGTGCATGATTCCGTCACGGGCAGCCGTTCCGCTCATACGTACAGCATTCTGCCCTATTCCATCACCAATACCACCGGCTTCTACACCAATGAGACGAGGATTTGCTTTGTCGATAAACGGTGCAAAAAATCCGATTGAGTTTGAACCGCCGCCAACACAGGCAATCATTGCGGCAACATCAAGATTACGCTCTGCAGCCTGGCGTTCTACTTCGCGACCTATTACACTTTGAAACTCACGAACCATATCTGGAAATGGAGCCGGACCAAGTGCACTTCCTAAAACATAATGAGTGCTATCCGGATTTGCAGCCCAGTCGCGCATTGCTTCGTTTACGGCGTCTTTAAGTGTACGGCTTCCGCTTGTTACAGGGTGAACTTTTGCACCATAGAGCTCCATTGCGGCAACATTCGGCTGCTGACGGCGTACATCTACTTCTCCCATATAAATCGTACAGTCGAGTCCGAGTTTTGCACAGGCTGCGGCAGTTGCCAGTCCGTGCTGACCGGCTCCAGTCTCTGCGATAATCCGCTTTTTTCCCATTCGTTTTGCGAGAAGACACTGACCGATTGCATTGTTGATTTTGTGAGCACCTGTGTTGGCAAGTCCTTCAAGCTTGATGTAGATTTGAGCACCGCCGAGAAGTTTTGTTGCCGTCGGTGCAAAATAAAGCGGCGTCTCACGACCGATGTAGTCACGGCGGATGATTTCAAGTTCATCGAGAAAGGCTTTGTCCGCCATAGCTTCTTTAAAAGCGGCTTCAAGTTCATCGAGCGGACGGCGGAGAACTTCCGCAACATATTTTCCGCCGAAATTATCAAAAAAACCGTTATTACTCATTGAAAGCTCCTGTGTTTTTAATCAGTTGTTTTAGTTTCTCTTCGTTTTTAATTCCGATTTTGTCTTTGTCTTCAACGCCACCCGAAACATCGACAAGCTCTGGCTCGTATTTTTGCACCAAGTCCGAAACATTTTCGGGTGTGATTCCGCCCGCAAGCCATTTTGCCTCGTAAACAAAGCCGCTTGTGCGCGCATCTCCCTTTATTTTAGAGAAATCTTCGTCTCCGTGCAAATCAAGAAGGACTCGCATTTCGCCTTTTGATACAAGCTTTTCGTATTCTTCAAGGCTGTTCGTGGCAAAATAGTGTGGCAATTCCAAAAGTTCCGCGCTCACATTCTCATACGGAATTTTATGGAACTGAAGAAGGTCGAAGGCACCTTCTTTCACGAGCTGAACCGCCTTTTTTGCTTCGCCAGAAGAAGTGTCTACGATTACGGCAACTTTTTTTGCTGAAATCTCACCAAGATGAGAAAGAAGTTTTTCAAGCCGGTCTTCTTTCGTAAGGCTCCGCAGGAAGCTGTCGGCAAAAATGAAGCCTGTGAATGCCGCACCGAGATTCTGTGCAGGAAGAACGTCCTCAATGCGGGTAAGACCACAGATTTTTACTTTTGGAGTGGCTGACATAGTGAGATTCTGCGCATATTCAAGCCAGAATTTGGAATTTTTTGTTGATTTTGCGCCCAGAAAAGCCTCAACGAACTTTTTCCGCATGTCAGGATTTTTTGCGGCGGCTTCCCCAAGAAGAAGCCCAGAAAATTCCATTGAACCGACGGCAGAGGCACATTCAGTGTTCAGAACTCCGCTTTCAAAAACGATGCGGGCATTGCCGCCAACGGCCTGGCGGATTTTTTTTGTCATCATGGCGGGGCGAAGAAGGTCAATTTTGAATGTGGCAAGGTCACGGCTGTTAACGCCGAAAACGAAATTGCCGTCCATACCGGAAAGTGATGCAAGGTCGCTCTGAGAAAAAACAAAGGAAAGTTTTTCCAAATCTTCTTCGGCACGAACTTCAACCAGAGCAGACATCCCGAAGTTTACGACAGCACGGGCCATTTCAAGAAGAGTCTCTTTTGGAAGAATGCGTGCAATCAAAAGAACAGCGTCAGCACCGGCACGATAAGCAACCTCAACTTCATCTGCGCTCAAAAGAAAATCTTTACGAAGGACAGCAGGCCCAACCTTCCCTGTGTTTGCCTCAAAATCATCAACGGCACGACAGACATTCATCAAATCTGCGAGAGTGCCTTTGAAATAATTTGTCTCGGTAAGGCAGGAAATTGCCCCTGCCCCGCTTTCGGCATAAGAAAACGCCGTTTTATAGGAATCAAGGTCTGGAGAAATATCGCCCTTGCTTGGAGAAGCCCGCTTAACTTCGAGAATGACGCCTTTGCTGGCAAGGAATGGATGGACTGCCCGCTCCCTTTTTTTGGGAAGATCGGTACCAAAATCCAGTCCGAGGCGGTCAATGTCAGCGCGGCGTTTTTCTATAATCGTATCAAGAATGTTCATAAGGGGTTCCTACGCACTCAGCGCCTCACTCACTTCCTGAATCTGCTTAAGTTTCGCGAGTGTTTTTCCTGAATCAATTGCTTCAAGTGCCATTGCGTAGCCGTCTTTGAGGGTGCGCGCCTTTCCGCAAAGGTAGAGGACTGCTCCCGCGTTCAGGCCGACTGCATGACGGATTGTCTTGCGCCCCTTTCCGTTGAGGACTTCGAGGGCGAGTTTTGCGTTATCAGCACCGTTTCCGCCGTAAAGTTCATTTTCGTCTGCATCAGTGATTCCGAAGTTTGCAGGATCAATCACATACTGATTTTCGTTGCCCTTCTCATCAATCTGATAGACGAATGTTTTTGCGCATGGGGAAATCTCGTCGTAGCCGTCTTCTGAATTGACGACCATGACCCTTTTTGCGCCGAGCGATTTTGCCGCATGAGCGTAATCTTTGAGCAGGTCTTTTGAATATACTCCAAGAACCTCGTATTCAGCATTGGCAGGATTCAAAAGAGGGCCAAGCACGTTGAAAATCGTTTTGATTCCGAGTGCTTTTCGGATTGGAGCGGCAAAGCGCATTGCAGAGTGATAGACCGGCGCCATGAGGAAGCCGAAGCCTGTTTTTTTGACAAGTTCAGCAGTTTTGTCTGGAGCCGCCATAATGTTTACCCCAAGAGCCTCAAAGAAGTCCGCAGCGCCAGATTTTGAAGAGACCGCACGGTTTCCGTGCTTTGCCATGATCTGACCGCAGCTTGAAGCCACGAGAGCCGACATAGAAGAAATATTAAAGCTGCCCTTTCCGTCGCCGCCAGTTCCGACGATTTCTGCCAACCCGTGATTTTCCAGCGGGAATTTTGTCTTTTTGGCAAGCATTACACCCGCAGCTCCTGCCATTTCGTCCGCAGTCGGTAAGCCCCGGGCTGCCATTGCAGTGAGAACAGAAGAGGCAACTTTTTCGTCCATCGTGCCGTCAGTAAGCTCACTGATAAAGCTTGCGGTCTGTTCCCGTGAAAGAGGCTCTTTTTTGTCGATAAGCTGATTCAAAATCAAAACCGAAGAAATATTTTCGCGGCTGTAGTTCAAAAATGCCTTGAAAAGATTGTCGCCTTTTTCGCTTGCGATTGATTCCGGGTGGAACTGAACGCCCTCGATTACAAGCTCTTTGTGGCGGATTCCCATAACGTCGCCGTCTTTTGCGCGTGCCGAAACTTCAAATTCAGCAGGAAGACTTGATTCGTCAACGACCAGCGAGTGATATCGTGTGAAAGAGCCTTTAAGCCCGATATTGCGGAAAATTCCGCGTCCGTCAGTCTTGATTTCCTCGACGATTCCGTGGCGGATGTACTTTGCGCCCACGATTTTTGCCCCAAAAGCCGCTCCAATTGCCTGATGTCCCAAACAGATTCCAAGAATGGGCACTTTTCCGGCAAAATGGCGGATTGCCTCGATAGAGATGCCTGCCTCAGCAGGTGTTCCTGGTCCTGGTCCAACGACGATATGGCTTGGTTTTGCGGCCTCAATCTCAGCGACACTAGCTTCTTCAGAGCGGAAGACGCAAACTTTGTCCCCCGAAACACGTTCCAAACTCTGAACGATATTAAATGTAAAACTGTCTTTGTTATCGATAAATGCAATCATTTTTTTCCCCCCTCAAGGAATGTTTCCCACAGATTCGCACAGATTTTCACTGATTTTTATCTGTGTCTATCTGTGGAAATCTGTGGATTAAAAGTATATAAGCAACTTAATTACCAGCTTTCTCAAACACGCTTCTGAGCGCACCCAGCTTTTCGTTAGTCTCTTCCCATTCGCGGTCTGCGTTACTGTCGTAGACGATTCCGCCGCCTGCCTGCAATGTCCAGACTTTGTCCTGCTTGAGCGCGCATCGAATTGCGATACAGAAGTCCAAATCACCGTTTGACTGAATGTAGCCGACTGCACCCGCGTAGAATCTTCGCTTGATTTTTTCCAGACGGCTCAAAATCTGAATCGCGCTGATTTTTGGTGCCCCGGAAACAGTGCCTGCCGGGAAGGCCGCGCGCAAAACCTGAATCGCCTTGAAGCCCGGTGCAACTTTTCCCTGAACGTCAGAGACGATGTGCATTACATGGCTGAACTTTTCGACTTCCATAAAGCGTGTTACTTCAACGCTTCCGTTGGCACAAACTCGTCCCAAGTCGTTTCGAGCCAAATCAACGAGCATCAGATGCTCCGCTCTCTCCTTTCCGTCGTTCAAAAGCTCTGTCTTCAAAGCCTCGTCTTCGGCAGAGTTCTTGCCACGGCGGCGGGTTCCTGCAATCGTGCGGATTGATGCAACGCCCTCACGCACCCGCACCAGACTCTCCGGGCTGGAACCAATCAGCTGTCTCTCGCCAAAATCGATGTAGAAAAGATAAGGGCTTGGATTCACGGCACGCAGGCGACGGTAAATTTCAAGAGCGGAATTGTCACATTCAAGCTGGAGCCGGCGGCTCGGAACTGCCTGCAAGAGATTTCCTGCGATGATTTCTTTTTTGATTGCCTCGACTTTTTCCTTATATTCCCGCTCGCTCTGCTCAAGGTTCGTGATTGTACGGACTTCGCAAGGCTCTTCGGGAGCTGAAAGGTAAGAAAAATCCATGTCATTAAGGCGTTTTTTCAAATCCGAGACAGCCTTATCCAAATCAATCTGATGCTCGT
>DGTW01000239.1 GCA_002393835.1 Treponema sp. UBA4326 | reverse complement strand
CTCACATCCAGTGATGTCAATGCATAGCAGCCACTGAACATAGCTGTCATATCAGTAACGTTACTTGTATCAAAATCACAGGTATCTATATATTCAAGTTTTTGCATATTCTTGAAGAGTGCGTTTTCCACATCCTCACGGCTTACTGTAAGCCCAAGAGCTCTTCCCTCTGGAATATAGTAATAAAGAGTTGTTACGCTTTCATCGTACCATAAAGGAACTTCTTTTTCACCTTTATCAAGATAATATAAAACATTTTCTGGTTTTGTAGTTGACTTTACAAAGCGTATAACGGTTTTGTTGATTGTCCAACCACCAATCCATGGATGAGGTTCACTTCCGGCCAATTTGAAAAATAGTTTATGAATTGTATAACAGGTTTTTAAGGGTATCGCTTTTGGCACATCCCATTTAGCTGTCAGTGTGACATTCTTTGTTACCATATATTTTTTTGGCAGGGCTTCAGTATTATCATCATACCAGCCATTAAAAGTGTAACCGTCATAGTAGCTTAGTTTAGGGAGCTGATTATCTGTAAGTATACTATTTTCTTCGACTGTTATAGTGGAAGGTGTTGTTCCATATTCGGTTGTGTAGCTGACTTTATACAGTGCCTTTGTGTTCCACTTTGCGTAGAGTTTAATGTCTTCTGTAATTTCTGTGTCAAAATTGAAAGCTGTATCGGAAAGACTTGTGCCTCCGTCTGTAGAAGTGTACCAGTTGTCAAAAACAAATGCTTCTGTAGCTGTTTCTTCTTTTGTCGGGTCGGTTGGGCGGGTCGCCTTATTTCCGTGGACGATTGTCTGTTCCGCAGGAGACGTGCTTCCGCCTTTTGTGTCAAAAGTCACTGTGTGTGTAACTGCATTTACTGTCCACTTTGCATAAAGCGTAATGTCTCCTTTAATTGCTGTGTCAAAGTCAAATGCTGTATCAGAAAGTGTTGCACCGCCATCTGTAGAAGTGTACCAGTTGTCAAAAGCGTATGTTTCTGCTTCTGTGGCTGTTTTTGTCGGGTTAGTTGGCTTTGCAGCCTTGTTTCCGTGGACGATTGTCTGTTCCGCAGGAGCCGTACTTCCGCCATTTGTGTTGAATGTAACAGTGTGTGTAATTGCAGTTGCAGTCCACTTTGCATAAAGAATAATGTCTTTTGTGATGGCTGTATCAAAATCAAATGCTGTATCAGAAAGACTTGTGCCACCATCTGTTGAGGTGTACCAATTGTCAAAGGCGTAAGTCTCGGTTTCTGTAGCCTGCTTTGTAGGGTCGGCGGGTTTTGTCGCCTTATTTCCGTGGACTATTGTCTGTTCCGCAGGAGACGTGCTTCCGCCTTTTGTGTCAAAAGTCACTGTGTGTGTAACTGCATTTACTGTCCATTTTGCATAAAGCGTAATGTTATCAGTAATCGCTGTGTCAAAATCAAAAGCGGTATCGGAAAGGGTTGCTCCTCCGTCTATGGAAGTGTACCAGTTGTCAAAGGTATAAGTTTCTGTTTCTGTAGCCTGCTTTTTCGGGTCGGCGGGTTTTGTGGCCTTTTTTCCGTGGACGATTGTCTGTTCCGCAGGAGACGTGCTTCCGCCTTTTGTGTCAAAAGTCACTGTGTGTGTAACTGCATTGACCGCCCACTTTGCATAAAGGGTAATGTCTTTTGTGATTGGAGTATTAAAGTCAAAGGCAGTATCAGAAAGTGTCGTACCGTTGTCCGTTGATGTGTACCAGTTTTCAAAAGCGTATGTTTCAGTAGAGATAGCCTGTTTTGTTGGATTAGCCGGCTTTGTGGCCTTTTTACCGCTTTCAACCTTCTGGCTTTTAACCTCTGTTCCGCCATTTGAATTGAAGCTTACGGTGTAATATACAGGTGGCTGTGATGTGTCATCATCATCATCTGCCTTACATGAAGCAAAGACAAAACCCAGCCCCATAGCCGCAAGCAAAAGAAGGTACCTCGCTAGTTTTTTCATATATGAATCTCCTTTAAAAATAATAATAGTCTTATTATAAAAGCCAGTTTTTTCCTGTAAACAGAGAAAACTCATCGAAATTCAGTGAGTTTTCTAACTAAGATTATGCACGGGAAGAATGAGGGGGGGAAATTAACGATTTTGTTGAAATTTACACTTTCGAATTTAACGATTTTGTGTTAATATACCATTATAAAATTAACGATTTTGGGGTTTTATGACATTTAAGCGCAAAATTTACGATAAATTCTTGGATTGGAAAAGAAACTCGGACGGCAAAACGGCACTGCTTGTTGAAGGGGCGCGTCGTATCGGAAAATCAACCATTGTTGAGGAATTTGCAAAAAACGAATACGAATCATATATCCTCATTGATTTTACGAAAGCCTCGCAGGAAGTTTTTAAGCTTTTTGACGACATTTCTAACTTGAATTACATTTTCATGCGGCTTCAGCTTATCTATCATAAAGAGCTTCACGAGCGAAAAAGCCTTATCATTTTTGACGAGGTTCAGTTCTGTCCAAAGGCCCGGCAGGCAATAAAGCATCTTGTTGCTGACCACCGCTATGATTATATTGAAACCGGCTCCTTGATTTCGATTCGGAAAAATGTGAAGGATATTCTTATTCCCAGCGAGGAACGCACGGTTCAGATGTACCCGATGGATTATGAAGAATTTAAATGGGCTTTGGGGGACACTGTTACTATAAAACTTTTGCGGGAATCTTTTGAAAAATATCAGCCGCTTGGCGATGATTTGAATCGTACGATGATGCGTGATTTCAGGCTTTATATGCTTGTGGGTGGAATGCCAAAGGCTGTGAGTACTTATATCGAAACAAATAGTATGAGACTTGTTGACGAAGAAAAGCGGGATATTCTTCGTCTTTATGAATCTGATTTCATGAAGATTGATTCTACTGGCAAGGCTGCGCTTCTTTTCAAATCCATTCCATCTCAGCTTGAAAAAAATGCATCCCGGTATCAGGTTTCTTCGGTTCTGGCAAATCAGCGCAACTCTACAGTCCTTGAACTTATCTCAGAAATGGAAAGTTCCAAGACGGTTCTTGTGTCTTATAAATCAGATGATCCGAATGCAGGACTTACACGAACAAAGGATTTGGAAAACTTCAAGCTCTTTGTCTGCGATACAGGCCTTTTTACAACCATGCTTTTTATGGATAAAGATTTTACAGAAAATATCATTTATGAAAAGCTGCTCAGCGACAAGCTTTCTGTGAATCTTGGCTACCTTTATGAAAATGTTGTCGCACAGATTCTAAAGGCAAATGGAAACGCGCTTTTTTATTACACATTCCTTGATGAGAAATCAAAGCACAATTTTGAAATCGATTTTCTTCTCGCGCGAAAGAATAAGGTCTGTCCAATAGAAATAAAATCCTCTGGCTATAAAACCCACGCTTCCCTTGATGTCTTTTGTGAAAAATATTCCTCTCGCATTCTGAATAAGTATCTTGCCTACACAAAGGACTTGGGAAAGTATAAAGATGTCTTAAGCATTCCGGTTTATATGACGATGTTTTTGTAAGATTTTCAGTGAGTTTTCTCTATGGTATTGACACCGGCAGATGAAGTAAAATAGCTTTTATGATTGAGATTATCAGTGTTGACGACCACGAAATGATTAGCCTGGGCCTGGAGCGGGTATTTTCACAGACAAAAGACATACGGGTCTGCCACTCCTGCAAGACAAAAGCAGAACTTGTGCCCTTTATCGAGTCAAAGTCTCCCGAAGAACTAAAAAACATGCTCGCCATGCTGGACATCAAGCTTGAAGAAGGAAGCGGCTTTGAGGTCGCTGATTTTCTGCTTAAAAAGGGCGTTAAGTGCCTTATGTACTCTTCTTTTTCAAATGCGGGCTATGTCATAAAAACCATGGAGCACAAAATCACAGGCTTCATCACCAAAAATGCCCTGCAGTCGGAAATCCTAGAGGCGGTTCATGCCGTTTTCTCAGGCGAAACCTACATTCAGAAAAATCTCCTCCCCGACATGATGTTCGTAAGCGGAATTCTTGTCACCCTCACCAAAAAAGAGCGGGAACTGGTAGATTTAATGAGCGAGCACCTTTCCAACGAAGAACTGGCCCAGCGCCTGGCAGTCTCCAAGCGCACCATAGAAAACTATGTCTCCCGCATTTTCGACAAGTTTAATGTAAAGAACCGCTACGAGCTGGAAAGATATTTGTAGAGGGAGATGATATATCTGTCGTAGCCTCTTCTAGGACAGGTGAAGCTGCACCTTGTGTAATAGAAAGTCCACGATGTTCAGATGTTCAATGCCGTCGTGGCTCAGATCAATCCTGTCTAAAGAAAGCACATATTTTGGAGAAGCGTCTGTAATTTTTACAAATGCGCCGAATTCTCTTTTAATTGTCTCTTCGCTTGAAAGAAGATAAGCAACCTGAATAAAGCACTTTTTCTGCTCCTTAACTGCCACAAAATCAATTTCGCCCTTAAATGTCTTTCCTGTAAAAACGGTGAACCCTTGAATCAAAAGCTCATTGTAGATGATGTTTTCCAGAAAGAAGGTATCTTCGTAATGAATTGTGTTTGTGTTCAGTGTGCGGAGTCCTGTATCGGTGGCGTAAAATTTATCAGCTTTTTCCAGGGCTGTTTTTCCAGCAATGTTGAATTTTTTGCAGGAATGGAGAATGTAGGATTTGTGGAGTTTTTCCAGATATGTGTAAATTGTTCTGGCACTGACGCTGCTTTTGTTTTTTGCAGAGTAATATGCGGCAATATTTTCTGCCGAAAACTCCTTTCCCGCATTTGACATGATGTAAAGGGAAATGTCCTTAAAGGCTTTTCTGTCAATCTTGCTGGATTTTTTTACAATATCCCGGTTGACGATGTTTGAATAGAGATTGTCTAAAAAACGTTTGATGGAATTCTCTTCCCTAAAGCTGAACCTGAGCGGAAAGCCGCCCCACTTGATGTAATCCTTTATGAAGTCGTCCGGATTGCAAGGGATTTTGTTCAATTCCAGATAATCAACTGATTCCTTAAAACTGAAAGGAAAAACTTCAAATTCAACAGTCCGCCCGGTCAGAAGGGTTGCCAGTTCCCCGGAAAGCATTGTTGAGTCACTTCCCGTAACAAAAATAGAGCAGTTGAATTTAGCTTTTAAAGATGCAAGAAGTTTTTCAAACTTTTCCAGATGCTGGATTTCGTCCAGAAAAATGTAATATTTTTGGTCATCAACGATGCGGCTTTTGATTTCATCATGCATGTCTTTTATGCTGGTGATGAAGGAGTAATCCAAATCTTCAAGGTTTATGCTGATTATATGAGAGCCGGAAACGCCTTTTGAGAGAAGCTCATTTTTTACCGTTTCCATCAAGACAGACTTTCCCGAACGTCTTATTCCCGTTATGACTTTAATCAAATCAACATCATAATAAGGGCGGAGAAGTTTTAGATAATCTTCGCGAATAAGCTGCATTTTATTTTCAAGAACTCCCTAAAAATTAAAATACCTGCAAATATAAGCACCTTTACTTGCAAAATATTACATTAATCTACATTTTTCTGCAAGTATAGTGCTCTTTATTTTTAAAAATCTTACTTTTTACAGCTAAGCGAAATTCCCTTCTTCCCCAGCCAAAATACTCCCCAGGCGGCAAAAACACAGATGAAGCGGTCGGCGATGTTCACCGGGATGCGCACGGCAATCTGCAAGAGCAGCTTTGAGTGGAATTTGTTCTGCCACAAAAAGGTAAGAAAATCTGTCTGGCTGCTGGCGGCCTTGTAGGCTTCGATATTGCTCAAAATGTAGCCGATGATGCCGCCAGATACGCTCATGACCAGCATCATTACAATGCTTAAGATTACAAGTTTTATAAAAGTTACGGCAGGCGTGTCGGTCTTTTTCATAAAACAGATTTTGTAGTAGCCGGCAGTCAGGGCCGCAAGAAAGTGGCAGAGCATGAATATGTGCCCCAGTTCCAGCGTGCGGTTCAGGGCAAAATCAATCAGATGATAGAAAAATCCGGCCAGCACTCCCCACCAGGGGCCTGCAAGAAAACTGAGCGCCATAATGAAAATCGTGTCGCAGAAAAGGGGCAGGTGATTTGCCCAGGCCACAAGGTCACAGATGAGGTAATCCAAAAGGCCGCAGACAATGCTTAAGACAAAGAATAAAAGCCTTTTCCGGCCCGCTGATTCAAAGTGAAGAGTCATACCCTAATTCTACCATATTTCTTGAAATCCTGTCAGACCGGAGCGCAAAATTGAAATTTTGGCATTTTCCAGCTATAGTAGACAGATGAAACTTTTCGCAGTCCTCCTGTTCTCTCTTCTTTTTATTTTTCAGGCTTTTCCCCACGAGGCGAAAAAACAGTCAGAAAATCTTACGCCTGAAGCCATTACGCAAAAATGGCTTGAATATGAAGGCTCTGAGCAAGACAAGTCAGAAAAGCTTTTTGAAGAATTCTCTGTCGAAGTTGAAAAGGCAGCTCCCTCCGACACCATCGTCTACTATTTTCCAGAGGCAAAGGTCATCCACGAAAACATTCTTGAGGGAATAAAAGCCGGCGACAGGGAAAAGATTTCCGACAATGTGCGAAGCTGGGAAATCCTTCAGAAAAATCTCGTGCGCTTTCAGCTCGACCAGGTTTATTATTCCTACAGAATCCTGATTCTTGTAATCGTTCTTGCCCTGCTCATGTCGCTCATTTTCCTTGTCCTCTATCTTGTCACTTCCAAAAGCCGTAAGGAAAACCTTGCCTTTACCGCCCAGATGATTCAGACTCAGGAAGCAGAGCGGGAGCGCATTTCCAACGAGCTTCACGACACGGTCTGCCAGGATTTGCGGGTCCTGCAGTTTCAGCTAAAAGAAGAAGAATCTATTACCCTCTGCCAGAAAATCGCTTCTGATGTGCGGAACTCCTGCTACGCCCTTACTCCATCCGACTTGAACGAAGGTCTTTACGAGGCCCTCATTTCCCTCTGCGACATCCTGAAAAAACAGAGCGGGGTCGAAATCATCTTTTTTATTCAGGACGAAGTGAGAAAGAATCAGGACTTTATAAATTTCTCCAAGGACAAGAACCTGAACATTTACAGAATCGTGCAGGAAGTCCTTGGAAACGCCGTAAAGCACTCAGGCGCTGAAAGCGTGAGCCTGCTGGTCAGAACGCTGGACGAAAAACGTTTCAAGATTATCGTCTCCGATGACGGCGCGGGCTTTGACCTAAAAAGCGCCCTCAAAAAGAAAAAGCATTTCGGCCTGAAAAACATCCAGCGCCGGGCAGAAAGTCTTGGCGGCAAGGTCGTTTTCAACTCTGCCCCCGATGAAGGCTGCCAGGTCACGGTGACTATTCCTTATTGATTGCAGGAAACAAAAAGAAGGCCTCTTGTTAAAAGTGCCTTCCGTTATTCTTCCTTATGAATATGAGCATGACTGCAATGTAATTTTGAATCCCCTTCACAAGGATTACAAGGATGTCCAGGTCGTGAGCGTGCATGATTTTTCTTTTGATGTAAGGCTGATGTAGAAAAACCAGCCCTAATTTTTCACTCGTACATTTCATCAATGCCAACCAGCTTACATCCCTGAGCATTTTCTTTCACATAATCTGAAAATCCGCTTAGTGAGAATATACAAATTAAAGGATTTGAGACAGGCAGATATTTTATTTTTTCGAGCAGCTTTTCATATTCAGCCTTATCAAACTCGGTGTTCTTGAATTTACATTCTCCGACAAGAATTATGTCTTTTGCATTTTTTCCGAGCAAATCTATTTCTATTTGGCGGGGCTTTTTATCTTCATCAATTACCGTTGCCTGATAATCAGTGATTTCAGTGAGAAGCGGAAAACCATCTGCTCCAGCGTGAATCAAGAGGTATTCCTTTGCCATTTTCTCAAAGATTTTTCCCATAAAGTCGTGCAGATGATTCTTTACCATCGAATGATAGTAAGCTGCACCTTTTTCTGCGTTTATAAGACTTGTCGCCCTATTCACATAACGAAACCAGAATTCAAGCATAGAATCATTTAGAACATAATAGGGCTTTTTTGACACTCTTCTTTCGAGGATTTCGGCATTTGTAAGAACTTTCAATGGATATGTGATGTCGTCTGCGCCAACAAAGCCTGCGATTTCATTGTTTTTTGTGTGCCCCGTTGCGACTGCTGAAATTATTGAATTGTATAAAGCTGGATTCTGCTTTTCATTTGTGATTACGGTCTTAATCTGTTCTTCTGAAAAATATCCGCCTATTGAATAAAACTGATTGATGATGTTTTCTTCGAGGGAAAGTTTTGTGTCGAATTGTTCTATATATTTTGCGACTCCGTTGGTAAGTCCGTAACAGACAGCCTTTTCTTCATTCGTGTAGGATTCCAAAAATTGGGCGGTTTCCAGATAATTGAAGGGGCGCAGTTTCATTTCTAAATCACTTCGTCCATGCAGGGGAGCGGACTCTGCAAGAACTTCATCTTTCATAAAACTTACGAGTGAGCCGCATATAATAAAAAAGAGATTTCCGTTCTTCCAGTTTGTGTCGATTTCTTTTTGCAATACGGACTGAATATACGGACATTCTTTTGCAAGATAAGGATATTCGTCAATAAAAAAAATGATTCGTTCTTTTTCCGCCTGTTTTCCGATAAAATCGAACAGTTTTTCAAAAGAATTGAAGTTGATTTGCCCAAGAAGTTCCGGCGCAACAGATGCAAGCACGGATTCCGTTAGCATTGACAATAATTCCGATTCACCACGCTCAACTGCCGTGAAAGAAATGCTTTTGCAATCGTGTTCGCTTATGAATTTATTGACTAAGCGGGTTTTACCAATTCTCCGTCTGCCATAGAGAATTGCCATAACGAATGAGTTTTTTTTGAACTTATTATCCAGAACCTTAAGCTCGGTCGCCCTTCCCCTGAAAATATACTGCATGATAACCCTCGCTTTACCGAAATCAACTTCACCGAAATACATTTCGCCCAAATCAATTTGGGTAAAATACACTTCGGCTAATTAAGATTATAAGCGGATTTTTCAAAAAATCAACATGCAGAGTAGATTTTTATGCGCTCAATTCCTCGCTCACAGTTTGTATCTCTCGAACCGAAAATCCATCCGTGGATTTTCGGATTCGTACGAGAATTTTTCTTTCAGAAAAATTCTCTCTTTGCTTTTACGCAACATCCTGCTGTGGATTCAGCTGCTTACTGACAGATTGAATTTCCTTGAGCTTTGCCAGTGTCTTTCCTGAGTCGATTGCTTCCAGTGCCATCGCATAGCCGTCTTTGAGGGTGCGCACTTTTCCACCAAGGTAGAGGACGGCAGCCGCATTCAGTCCCACGGCGTAGCGGATTGTTCGTCGGCCAGCTCCATTCAGGACTTCCATGGCCAGCTTTGCGTTGTCGCTTCCGTTTCCGCCGTAAAGCTCGTTTTCGTCAGCGTCTGAAATTCCGAAAGTTGCCGGGTCAATTACATACTGGTTTTCGTTGCCTTTTTCATCAATCTGATAAACATGAGTCTTTGCGCATGGGGAAATCTCGTCGTAGCCGTCCTCAGAATTGACGACCATGACCCGCTTTGCTCCCAGTGATTTTGCCGCATGGGCGTAATCTTTGAGCAGGTCTTTTGAATAGACTCCAAGCACTTCGTACTCAGCGTTGGCAGGATTCAGTAGAGGCCCAAGCACGTTGAAAATCGTCTTGATTCCAAGGGCCTTTCGGATGGGAGCCGCAAATCTCATTGCAGAGTGATAGACCGGCGCCATAAGGAAGCCGAATCCCGTTTTTTTGATAAGCTCGGCCGTTTTCTCAGGCTTCGCCATGATGTTGATTCCCAGAGCCTCGAAGAAGTCAGCCGCCCCAGATTTTGATGAGACAGCCCTGTTTCCGTGCTTAGCCATTACCTGACCGCAGCTTGAAGCCACGAGAGCCGACATCGAAGAAATATTGAAGCTGCCCTTGCCATCGCCACCCGTTCCGACGATTTCAGCCAGTCCTGCCTTTTCAAGAGGGAAGGCTGTCTTCTTTTTGAGCATGACTTCAGCAGCACCGCCCATTTCTTCGGCCGTAGGCAAGCCACGGGCAGCCATTGCAGTAAGCACGGAAGAAGCAACTTTTTCGTCCATGGTGCCGTCAGTAAGCTCGGAGATAAAGCTTGCCGTCTGCTCCCTGGAAAGAGGCTCTTTTTTGTCAATCAGCTGATTCAAAATCAAAACTGATGAAATGTTTTCCCGGCTGTAGTTGAGGAAGGCCTTGAAAAGAGCGTCACCTTTTTCGCTGGCGATTGATTCCGGGTGGAACTGAACGCCCTCGATTACAAGCTCCTTGTGGCGGATTCCCATGATGTCGCCGTCTTTTGCCCGGGCAGAGACTTCAAATTCTTCAGGCAAAGTGCTTTCGTCAACCACGAGGGAATGGTAGCGGGTAAAAGAGCCTTTGAGCCCGATATTGCGGAAGATTCCCCTGCCGTCTGTCTTGATTTCCTCAACGATTCCGTGGCGGATGTACTTTGCCCCCACGATTTTTGCCCCGAAAGCAGCCCCTATCGCCTGGTGGCCCAAACAGATTCCAAGAATAGGCAATTTTCCGGCAAAATGGCGGATTGCCTCGATTGAAATGCCTGCTTCGGCTGGAGTTCCAGGCCCCGGTCCCACGATGATGTGGCTTGGTTTAGCCTCTTCAATGTCAGCTATGCTGGCTTCCTCCGAGCGGAAAACGCAAACCTTGCTGCCAGAAACCCGCTCCAAACTCTGAACGATATTGAATGTAAAACTGTCTTTGTTATCGATAAATGCAATCATGATTTTTCCTCCTGTTTATTTTGCGTTAGGGATTGCAGCACCTGCGAAGCAGTACCAGAGCAGGCAAAGCCTGCGGCGGTATGGAGCGACAGCGAAAGTGCGAAAAGCCCGACCGCCACCCATGGCGGGAACGCCCAATTCCTAACTCCTAACTCCTAACTCCTAACTCCTAACTCCTAACTCCTAACTCCTAACTCCTAACTCCTAACTCCTAACTTCTAATTCCTAACTTCAAAAACTGACCTGAGAGCACCCAGCTTTTCATTTGTCTCTTCCCATTCCCGGTCGGCATTTGAGTCGTACACGATTCCGCCGCCAGCCTGAAGGCTCCAGACCTTCCCCTGCTTGAGGGCACAACGGATTGCGATACAGAAATCCAAATCTCCGTTTGACTGAATGTAGCCCACGGCACCCGCATAGAAACGACGCTTTGTCTTTTCAAGCCGGCTTAAAATCTGAATCGCGCTGATTTTTGGTGCTCCAGAAACCGTTCCTGCCGGGAAGGCCGCCCGTAAAACCTGAATGGGCTTAAAGCCCGGGGCAACTTTTCCCTGAACATCGCTTACTATGTGCATTACATGACTGAATTTCTCGACTTCCATAAAGCGGGTAACTTCAACGCTTCCGTTGGCACAAACCCGCCCCAGGTCGTTTCGGGCAAGGTCTACCAGCATGAGGTGCTCCGCCCTCTCCTTTCCGTCGTTCAAAAGCTCTGCCTTCAGGGCCTCGTCTTCGGCATTGTTCTTTCCCCGGCGGCGGGTTCCTGCGATTGGCCTGATTGAAGCCACGCCCTCACGCACACGCACCAGACTTTCCGGGCTTGAGCCAATCAGCTGCATATCGCCAAAATCAATGTAGAAAAGATAGGGACTTGGGTTTACTGCACGAAGTCTTCTATATATCTCCAGCGCTGAATTGTCACATTCAAGCTGGAGGCGGCGGCTTGGAACTGCCTGCAAAAGATTTCCCGCAATGATTTCCTTTTTGATTGCCTCGACTTTTTCCTTATATTCCCGCTCGCTCTGCTCAAGGTTCGTGATTGTACGGACTTCGCAAGGCTCTTCGGGAGCTGAAAGGTAAGAAAAATCCATGTCATTAAGGCGTTTTTTCAAATCCGAGACAGCCTTATCCAAATCAATCTGATGCTCGTTATAGTTAATGGCAAAAATGTGGAGCTTTTCGGTAAAGTGGTCGAAGACGACATAAATGTGCCCCGTAACAAATTCGCTCTCAGGAATATGAAGTTCGTCCGTCTGTGGAGCCATCATAATCGTGTCACAGCGGGCAGAAAATTCATAGCTCAGGTAGCCCAGTCCGCTCGTAGGAACGGGAATGGTGTTTGCCCTTTCGCTTCCGTCTTCGTCATGAATAACGCTCATGTCATTCTGCCCGGCCACATAAAGAAGGGCATCAAGAATATCCGGCGTATGCAAAACCCGGCTTCCAGGTGCGATTGTCTCACCGCTGGTATTTTTTTCCTTGTAAGGAAGTCGGCGGCCGTCAATCAAAAAAGCCACACCTTCTTCGTCCTGAACGATGCGGAATGCCGGTTCCAGCAAAAGAATTGAATATCGTTCCCTGCCCCGGGCAAAACTTGCGCTTTCCAGAATTGCCGTTGCCC
The DNA here is from genome assembly GCA_002393835.1 of Treponema sp. UBA4326. Classification (GTDB taxonomy): domain Bacteria; phylum Spirochaetota; class Spirochaetia; order Treponematales; family Treponemataceae; genus Treponema_D. Next base: position 8,468 of record DGTW01000239.1, on the reverse strand, counting down.
CGATTTTTCGCGCCAGACTAAAAGGCGTGTAACGGTCACAAGGCATTGAAAAATAAATAGAATCCGTTCGTGACATAAAATCCTCCAAAGGGGGAAGTCTCCCCCTCGCTCCAAAGCGTTGCTTTTACGCTACCCCCTCTGCGGGAGTCCCCGCAACGCCCCTGTGTTACTATCTAAAGAAACAGTAACATGAAGTTATGTTACTGTCAATAGAAACAAAACGAAAAAATCATAGATTTTTCCGAGACTCGCCTAAAAACTTGTCTCACAAGTTTTTTCGCTTCGCGACCGGCTCCCTATGTCAATAGAAACATTGATTTTCCTTACCCTGTTATTGTATTATTGACTTATGTCAAAACCACTGATTTGTCTTTGTCTCACGGCACCGACTGTAAAACAGGACCTTGCCCTTATAGAAAAATACCGGCCCTACATTGACCTTGTTGAGCTTCGAGTCGATTTGCTTGATGACGACGAAAAGCTAGATATACGAGAATTTCCTTCCCGTGCGAATTTTCCCTGTATTCTTACAATCCGCCGAACAGTTGACGGAGGAAAATTTTCTGAAGGCGAGGCCTCACGCTCAATGCTTTTTGCTCGTGCCCTGGCCTTCGCCAGCGAAGATTCAAGCAAAAATTTCGCCTATGTAGATTTTGAGGAAGATTTTCATATTTCTTCTCTGGAAGATGCAGCTATGGCTTACGGAACAAAAATCATCCGTTCTTTTCACGATATGAAAAACCCTCTTCCAAGCATCGCTGAAAAACTCAAATCCATGCACACTTCTCACTATGAGATTCCGAAAATTGCTTTCATGCCCCACTCGCTCAAAGATGTAAGCGACATGTACCGGGAAATGCAGCAATTCAAAGACTCTGACCAGATTGTATGTGCCATGGGAGGATTGGGACTGCCAACGAGGATTCTCGCACAACGCTTCCATTCATATTTGAGCTACACTTCACCTGCAGAACCTGATTTAATTCTCTCTGACATTGGCCATACTGACCCGAAAACACTCGAAGAAGTTTACAATTTTCACGAAATTGACGAAGACACTGCACTTTTCGGCATAACAGGCTTTCCATTAAAGTACACTTCCAGCCCCAGTATGCAGAACGCCTTCTTCCGCCATGAAAACAAAAATGCGGTTTACATTCCATTCAAGGCAGAAAAAGCCAGCGAAGCCTTTGAGTTCGCAGAAACTCTGGGAATCCGTGGATTTTCCGTCACTATTCCTCACAAGGAAGATATTATCAAGCATCTTCAGAAAACTGACAAAAAAGTAAGCCGAATCGGAGCTTGCAACACCGTCGTCAACGAAGATGGAATCTGGGCCGGCTACAACACGGACTGCACCGGCTTTGCAAAAGCCCTCCTTGAATTCACCGGCCTAAAACACCTGCGAGGCAAAAAAATTGCAATCATCGGAGCTGGTGGAGCTGCAAAAGCCATAGCCTTCGCCATCAAGGATTTGGGCGGCAAGGCCTGCGTATTCAACAGAACGCTGGCAAAAGCAAAAATGCTGGCTGAGAGATTCGGCTTCAAATACACTTCCCTTGGCCTTGAATCAGTCGAAATTCTGCGGGAATATTCAGACATCATCGTTCAGACCACATCCATGGGAATGGGCAGCACTGAAGAATCCAACGATCAGAATGACCCCCTCTGGTTCTACGATTTTTCCGGGGAAGAGCTTCTCTATGACATCGTATACAAACCCGAGACAACTCCGATCATGGCAAGGGCTGCCAAATCTGGCTGTAAAGTCCAAAATGGCTACACCATGCTCCAGTATCAGGGCGAAGAGCAATTCAGATTATTCAAAACAGCATTATAATTAAAGAGGAAAATATGGCACTTACACAAAGCGAACAAAAAGTTTTAGCAGCCTCAACGGCAATCGACACATTAATCGAACAGAAGAAAATCTTCTCTGGCATGAAAATCGGCCTTGGAACTGGCAGCACGGCACTTCCAGCAGTCAAAAGACTGGCCGAAAGAATTGCGGATGGCACATTGAGCGACATCAAGGCTGTAGTTACCAGCTTCCAGACAGAAAACTACTGCAAAGACCTGGGCATTCCAGTCTACACTTTGAACGACCGGGAAATTGAAGGCGAGCTAGACCTTGCCATTGACGGTGCCGACGAAATCACTCCTGAAAACCACCTGATTAAGGGCGGTGGTGCAGCTCATCTTCTCGAAAAAATCGTCGAGTACAACTCAAAAGAGCTTGTCATCGTAGCCGATGAATCAAAATCAGTCGCACATGTAGGAACAAAATTCCCGCTGCCGGTAGAAATTGTTCCTGGAGCAAGAAAAGCCGTTGAAAAAGCACTGGCTAAACTGGGAGCAAAATGTGTTCTCAGGGAAGGCGTTCGTAAATGCGGCCCGGTTATCACCGATAACGGAAACCAGATTTTGGACTGCACATGGGAAAAGCCGGTAAATCCAGTCGAAATGGAAGAAAAAATCGACGGAATTACGGGAGTAGTTGAAGTCGGATTCTTCACGAAAATCCGACCGACAGCGTTTATCGCGCACGCAGACGGAAGCGTGGAAATTCGATAATTTCTCTAAATATAACTTTTGAAAATGTCCTCGTTTCCGTACTTTTCATAGTTATTTCAACAGCTTATTTAGAGTGACATCTCTTTGGCGCCAGTTTTTGTCTACTTTAACTTGCAAATCCAGGTCGATTTTGTAGTCAAAAATCTTTCGCAGGGCTTTTATGCTCTCGACTCTGATTGTCTTAATCATCTGGGCGCCTTTTCCGATGACGATTCCTTTCTGACTCTCTTTTTCGACACAGAGGAAAGCCCGGCACCACATTTTGTTAGGAGTTTTCATTTCCATATCGGCAATCTGCACGTAAACGGCATGTGGAACTTCCTGATCAAGGCGGTTGATTGCCTGCTCACGAATTACTTCGGCAATGCGGAAATCAACTTCCTGGTCAGTGTAAAATTCCTCACTGTAAAGATGAGGCGCGACTTTCGCCATATCGTAGAGAGCTTTCAGGACTTCATTGATTCCAACATCATTTTTTGCCGACATTTCAAGAATGCGGTTTTCTGGAACCAGGGGCAAATGAGCCTTTATGAATTTTCTCGCATGTTCAAGAAGGGGATTTTTTTCATCCACTTTGTTCAGTGCGATTACAAGCTTATCCTGATGAGATTCCAGAATTTCTGCAATCATCCGCTCTTCTTCAGCGCAATTTCTTGTTGAATCGATTATGTAAAGCACGAGGTCGCTGGAATCAAGCTGGTCTGCGACTATATTCCTCATGCGGAGATTCATTTTCTTTTCTGAGTCGTGATAGCCAGGCGTGTCAACGAAAACAAGCTGGCCAAGGGAAGTGTTCACGATACCACGAATTGCATTACGGGTTGTCTGGGGCATTGCACTAACGATTGAGACCGGCTCGCCCGCCGCCGTATTCAAGAAAGTTGATTTCCCAGCCGAAGGCCGCCCGATAATCGTGACAAGGGCAGTTTTATCACCCACAGGCGGCTGGACTTCAGTTTCTGCCTTTTCATTCAATTCAGATTCGATATTTTCGCTCATAGAATCAATTTTATAGGAATCCAAGGAATTTTTAAAGGACATCATTGAAGACTTGTCTCAAAAAAATTGCATTTTCGAGGCTTACCTGAATACAATCTTTACTATAAGTCATCAAATGAAACATAAGGCGTAACAAATTCTTTCGCATTCGCAAATGCCAGAGACTCATAGTTATCCGCATTGAACAAACATACATGTGAACCTATAGTTTTACTTGCTGAATAGTTATACAAATCCCAAAAACTACAGTCCAGATTTTCCATGATGCTATCAAAAAAAATATGGGTAAATCGGTTTGAAAGCCAGACTCCCAGTTCAACACTGAAAATATCTGCAAGTGAGGTCTCCTGCCCATTTGCCGCCGTGAAAGCAAGAACACCATCTATCCCTTCGGCTACATGAAGAACGCTCGCAGAGTAACAAGTCTCGGTGACAATAAGCAGTTTTCGGAATCTGTTTTCTGCCTTCATTTTTTTGAGCGTTTTTTCCATAAGCTCTGTGGTAAAGCCATTCTCCTTTCCATCTTTCCAGACAAACTGCCCCAATGTGCTTGAACCATTTCTGTTGGCTCCATGGCCAGACCAAAACCACAGTATGTTTGCATGCTCATCCGTATTCAAGACCGTCGGCGTTTTTGCAAGCCTTGGATTTGTCACAGTCGACCGGTCTACATCAACGGATTGTCCGCATAAAATCTCTGACACTCTCTCAGGATTTAACTCACTCAAAAGGTAATCAATTTCAACATCGTCTGTATAAAGATTTTCCCCGTTAATGCGGCAAAAAATCTCGCCAGGGCGCTTATTTCTTTTATATGAAGCGATATCATCAGCGATAATCAGCACGATATTATCATCACTGAAACCGTTACTCTTCAAGAACTGATACAGGTAAAGAGCATCTGCCTGATGGCGGTAATTCGACCAGCCTGTGCTTGCGGCAATAATCACAGCCCAGCTACTTTTTTGGGGTTCATAAATGATATTTGCAGCCTTACTTTTCTCCAGCAAGTTTTCATCGATGTCTATATCCCATACCCATGTGCGGGATGACTCTACCAGTCCGCTGCCATAATAATCTTCGGTCATATAATTTATGAAAATAAAATTTCCCTCAAAGACAGTCCATTGAACATACACGCTCTTAAGTACAGAAGTATATTCTTCTGAATTAAAATCCAATATTCCTGTCGCTCCATTTATATTTACGCTTATACCACTTTGGATTTTTGAGAGAACTTGTGACATGCCGTATGCAGTCCAGGCGTTTATGCCACCCTCATTAGCACCGTTAAAGCCAATCAGACAATTGTTTATGTTTTCGTTTGAAAATGCGTTCTTATCTGTGTTTTCCTTTTGTATGCATGCTGCCGCCGCAAAACCACAGAGCATCAGGGCATCGTAAAAATGAGCTTCTCCTATCAAGGGCAAGCTGCCGAAACGAGCCTTGTATGCATTTAAGAAACCGCTTTCAGGATCCACAGCAGGAGCTACCCCTTCTATTCCCTCTGCCAGCTCTCCAAATTTCAGCAGTTCCGGTGAAAAAGCCGTATCAGAAAAAAGCAGTCTGGTTGTCTTACCTTTCAGCATCTCGGAGCGTGTCCGCAATACAGTCTCGATATCTTTTGTTGAAGAAAGCGCACAAATTATATAATCCGTCTCCTGTGAAAAAACTTTTTCCAATGCAACTTCAAATTGTTCTGCGGGTGTTCCTGCTTCATAAGTTTGACCCGTATTCTCTGATTTGTAACGCACATTTTGAACAAGTTCCACTCCAGCCTGAGCTGCGATGAATGGCATCCATTCAAAAAAAGTTCTTCCATAAGTGTCGGCGCTTGATAAAAGCGAAAAATTTTTCCCACCATTAGCCAGCACCTGCGATATAAGAATCGCACTCTGAGCATCGTCAGTTTGTGTGAGAGTCCACAGAAAAGGCTTTTTCCTCCCATATTGTGCAACATTAACAGCATACGAACGGACTAAATTCTCGCTCGAAGCTGTAGGAGCAATCAGCGGCTTTTTCGACTCAAAACATTTTTCTGCAAATATCTCCAAATTGATTGAATATGAAGGTCCGATAATGGCGAAAACATCTTTTCGTGCTACAAGTTCATCTGCAAGAGTGGTGAGTTCTTCCGTAGTCATGGAATCTTCATCATACCATTCAAGTTTAAGTTCAAAATCATTTTTAAAAGCAGAGTTTTTTTGAGCCTGCCTGAAATTTTCCGCATACCAATCTGAGATTTGCAGGAACCTTGCCATCCGTTCAGAGTTTTTCCCACCAGACATTACTACGGCGACGGTAATACTGCGCACTGAGGCAGAAGAATCTGCAGAATCCGAAGCATCATTACTGCAGGAAAAGAAACTCACAATAAATAAAGCAATTAAAAGAAATAAAAAACAAGAACTATTGCGATTGCTCGGCTTCATACTCACGCTCCTTTTTAATCGCGGCTTCTTTTCCCTGCTCGACCGCTTCTTTTAACTCTTTTGAGTTCCACTTGCTATCATCTTCATTAATAACAAGCTCCGTAAAGCCCGTTTCAAGTCCAAATTCCTGATAGTGGGGAATTTTTTTATCGGAAACCCATTGAGAAAGGCAAAGAGAGACAACTTTGTCTATATGCTTCACAACATAAAAAGGTATATATTCAGAATAAACCGAATTTTTAACATTCACTCCTGCGAATAAAAAAGGACTTTTCTGAGAGCAGTCCTGAGCACAGAGACCAATTCCCCGAACACTTGAGCCACACAGAGGGTAATAAAAATTAAAACCATAAGCCGTTTGCGGATCTTGAAGAGAAAACAAGTTATCATAGATCCGTAAATTAGCATTAAGTCCCGTCCATGCACCATCGTCCGGTACATCGTCAAGCTTCATGGTTATAAACGAAGATTCTTTTATATATTTCTCCACCTCTCCAGAATCGAATAAAGAGTCAAAAAAAGGATCCCAAACATCATAGATTTCGCCATTCCAGTCTGCGCCGAATCCCTGTATAAAACCTTTCATTCCATCAAGGAAGTTCGGGTTTGTTTCATTTGCAAGCATACAAAGGCATTTTACATCTGTTCCAAAATATGAGGAAAGGCTCTTGGCGACCGAGCCTGCAAGCATACTCACGCCGTAATCCGGGAGATGTACCGTGCTTATGGCAGTGTTTTCCTGCTCGCGGGCATCAAGAACGAGAATTTGCCGCCCAGCCAAGGGGGTCAAATCATACTTTTCAAGAAAAGAGAGATAGAGGGAATCGGCACATAAAATCAGATTTTCTGCACCGGGAATTACCGTTTCAAGCGCAGTTTTAAGATTTTCCTCGGCTTCCTTTGAATCTGCCGGTACTATATCTGCCATCAGGGCATTGTTTTCCCTGGCAAAGACATGCAGCGTATATGAGATGTCATCATAATAAGAATTGTCGCCAAGAGAGTTTGGGGGATACAAGGCAATTATATTGCGGAAAACTGCCGCCCCCCCTGCATCATTCTCAGATTCAGTGTCACCGGCACAAGAGAGAAAAAGATTTGAAAAGACAACAGACAGAAAGAAGCTGCAAAGTATTCGATAATGTTTCATGTTTTTCTATTAAAAGAGGGCTGCCCTTTTTTGGGCAGCCCCCGACTGTTTAGCAGGCAGCAAGCCTTACACTAATCGTGTTCACTCTTCCAATTGGTAACGGTTTTTCCGTTAATAATATGAGTGGAATAATCAAGGGACCCCCAATAGTCTATTGGTATATTTTTACAAATGTTCGCTTGCCGGAAGTAATCGATGTATCCTTCATCAGGCTTTACAGCTTGACCATTCTTTCCTTTGTTGTCTTCAATCTTAAGCTCGGGACTGAGGATGACATTTTCAATGCCCATCCAGCCCTCGTCGTCAGAAATTGGCTCCATACCCAATTCAATTCTATTACCAACATCAAGACCAACATCAAATGTAAAGCTAGGGAAAAAACAGTCAAAGTGAATATCATACGCGGAGTCTAGGTCATAGTGGGATGCGTAATACCAGTTGACATCATGAGCGTGATTAACTACTGTTGACTGAATTGTATATAAAAATCCAACATCGTGTGTATCAGTCAGAGAATAAAGAAATTCAGCAGTTCTCTGCTTTCCCTGCTTAATTTCCTTATCCGGTGTTACGATATTCTCCTTCCTCTTTGTGTCCATCGTTATTACCAGCTTTTCTCCTTGTACTTCTGAAACCGTTCTAATGAATGGCTGTACTTTTTCCACCAGCGCGTATTTAGCATAGTATTTTTTATACTTGGATGGAATTTCTCCTCTTTTATGGCTAATACCGCTTGGATGGCTTTTACTTCTGGCACTGTCTTTTTTTGGTGATTCATAAGCAAAGTTGAATCCAATAACATCACTAACTGGTTTCAAATGGCCATCTAGTCCACAAGCCAGTAACCCTGTTAATCCATAACGCAGTTCACTTGCATCGGAATACGTTCTATCGGGATTCGTAAAGCGTTCTATTAGAGGCTCTGCATCTTTGTTTGCAATCAAATGAAAAGTATGAGCGGCAGCCTTCGCAGTCTTGAGAGACATAAGATTTTGTTCGTAAGTAAGCCAAACTTTTGCCGATCTAATTTCATCGATTTTTCCGTTACTATAATCTAGAAGTGAGTCATAAGGCAATGTATCGGACGTCTGATAATATCGCTTCTTACCATTAATTTTAGTGTCGATAGAATCACTACCCTCATTACCCAGCTCAATCCAATAACTGTTATCCTTATGCCAGGGACCGCCGGCAGGCCGAACGCATATCCAGTATGTATTGTCGCTTTTGCGCTTAATTATATCCCCCGCAGCATAGTAGGGCACCCCTTTAAATGCGTTCTCACTATTTGGGCTGTCCTCGAAATAGCTGCT
>DGTW01000242.1 GCA_002393835.1 Treponema sp. UBA4326 | reverse complement strand
GACTGGTACGAAATTGATGACCCGGCAGACCTTGCAATCGCTGAGACAAGATTTGCCTCAAAAGAAGAACAGATGTCCCGGCTTCAAAAGCAGTACGGTGGCTACTGGAGATTTCCTCAGCTAAAGGATTTCTGCTATCTTGTAAACCCGTATTTTCCGCCACAGAAAATGGTGGACGAGCTAACAGCAAATTTCAAGACTCTACTCACGGAATATCCAAGCGGAGCCGCACAACAGAGCCTTCTTGCTGGAAAGATTTTCAATGTCCTCCCGGAACATATTGCGGTAGGAAACGGAGCAGCAGAATTAATTTCGTCTTTGTGTGAAAATGTAAATGGAACTGTCGCTATTCCCTACCCGACTTTTAACGAATACCCAGAGCGCTTCAAGAACGCAAAAATCGCTCCCATTTCCGTAAAGGAAGATTTCACATACGGTAAATATGAAATTCTAAAGGTGGTTCATGAAACAGGCGCAAAAACAGTCCTACTCATCAATCCTGACAATCCATCTGGAAATTTCATTCCGAGAGACGAGGTTATTGCCTTGCTTGATGAACTTAAAAATCTTGATGTAACTTTGATTTTCGACGAGTCCTTCATTGATTTTGCAGATTCAGAAAAACGCTACACATTGATTGATGAAAGCATAATCGAAAAATACCCGAACCTTATCATCATAAAATCAATCAGTAAGAGTTATGGAGTACCAGGCTTACGACTTGGTGTTTTCGTAAATAATAACGCGGAAACAGTCAAAAAAATCTGTAAGACAAACGCCATATGGAACATCAATTCCTTTGGCGAATATTTCCTTCAGATTTATGACAAATATAAGTCTACATACAAGGCGGCTTGTGACAGCATAGCTTTTGAGCGAAAACGCTTTATTTCTGAGCTTTCAAAATTCAGGGAACTCAAAGTATATCCAAGTCAGGCGAACTTTTTGCTATGCAAACTCGAATGTCCTCTACTTACATCAAAAAAACTTGCTGAACAGCTTTTGGAAAGCAAGCAAATTTTAATCAAAGATCTTTCGACAAAAAAAGTTTTCGAGGGCAAAGATTTTATCCGTCTTGCAATAAGGGATAAAAATGACAATAATCTTCTAATCGAGACATTAAAGGAGTTCATTAATTGATTATCACACGAACCCCCTTTCGCATGAGTTTTTTCGGTGGCGGAACGGATTTTTCAGGTTTTTACAACGAGCATGGTGGAGCAGTTCTCTCAACTACTTTCGACAAATATTGTTATGTCACGGTGCGTCATCTTCCGAGATTTTTTGACTACAAGACTCACCTTACATATTCAAAAGAAGAAAAGGTCAATTCCTATGCCGAAATCAAACACCCGGCAATCCGCAATGCTATGGAATGGCTGGACATGCACGAGCTTCGCCTGGTCTACGATTCAGATTTGCCGGCTCGAACCGGTCTTGGCACAAGCTCTTCTTTTGCCGTCGGTATGCTTGAGGCCTTCTATGCCCTCAAAGGAAAGTACGCCGACAAACGGAAGCTTGCCGACGATGCCATTCATCTGGAGCGGGTTCTTTGTGCGGAGGCTGGCGGCATTCAGGATCAGATTGCGGCCTCTTTCGGCGGACTTAACAGAATCATTTTTTCTGCGGACGGTTACACCGTAAATCCGGTCATTATCTCTCCTGAGCGAAAAAAAGCCCTGAACGACAATCTCATGCTCTTCTTCACAGGAATCTCTCGTTTTTCTTCCGAAATTCAGAAAACCACCGAAAAATCGATGAAGGACAAGACTCAGGAACTTCTGAAAATGTACGAGCTAGTCGATCAGGCTGAGCAGGTTCTCGTAAACAAGGACAGGGATCTGGACGACTTCGGCCGCCTTCTCGATTATACATGGCAGCTCAAGCGGGGCATTTCTTCAGGCATTTCTTCAGATTCAATCGATGAGCAGTACAATGCGGCAATGAAGGCCGGTGCTCTCGGCGGTAAACTGCTGGGAGCTGGTGGCGGCGGCTTTCTTCTCTTCTATGTTCCAAAAGAAAAACAGGACTCTGTTCGTGCGGCTCTCAAAAACCAGCTTCATGTGCCTTTCAAATTCGAGAATGAGGGCACAACAATCGTAATGTACCAGGCAGAAGATTTCGAGGACTAATTATGGACTATATCAAACAGCTTATTGAACGATATCCGGCACTCTCTGTATGCGAGAACGACATTCGAAAGGCGGCTAAAGCCATTATCAATTCTTATGAAAAGGGCGGGAAACTTCTCGTAGCAGGTAACGGCGGAAGTGCCGCTGACTCAGACCACATCACAGGCGAACTTTTGAAATCATTTGTCAAAATCCGTAAGCCAAGCAATGATTTTCTTGCAAAACTCAAGGAAATTGACCCGGACACAGGCACGTACCTTTCCGACAAGCTTCAGGGGTCTCTTCCCGCAATCGCACTCACGAACCAGAGCGCCCTTATGACCGCAAGTCTCAACGATGTTGACGGTAATGTAATGTTCGCACAGCAGGTAAATGGTTTCGGAAAGCCAGAGGATGTCTTTTTGGGGATTACGACGAGTGGTAACAGCGCCGATGTAATTTATGCCACGGTCGTTGCAAAGGCAAAGGGCTTAAAGACAATCGCCCTCACAGGAAAAAGCGGCGGTAAAATCAAAGATTTGTCTGACATCACAATCATCGTTCCATCAAACGAAACTTTCATGATTCAGGAGTATCATCTTCCGGTCTACCATGCGCTTTGTCTCGAAATCGAAGAACATTTCTGGAAGGAATAAAACATGCGAACTATCATAATGGCCGGCGGCAAGGGAACTAGAATCGCTTCAATCGCAAGCGACATCCCCAAGCCCATGATTCAAATCTGCGGAAAACCGATTCTAGAGCATCAGATTGACTGCCTCAAACGAAACGGTCTCACCGACATCACTCTCGTAACAGGCCATTTAGGTCATTTTATCACTGAGTACTTTGGTGACGGCTCTAAATTCGGCGTAAAAATCAGCTATTATGAAGAGACAGAACCTCTTGGAACAGCAGGCGCACTTTACAAAATCGACGGTCTCATTGATTCAAACGAAGACTTTCTTCTCCTATGCGGAGACACGATTTTCGATGTGGATTTCTCAAGACTGATTGCATTCCATAAGGTACACGATGCTGACGCTACCCTTGTCGCCCATCCTAACGGGCATCCCTACGACTCTTCCCTTTTGGTCACTGAGATTCTTCCACCGGCACACGAAGGAGAGATGCCACAAGATACTCACAGGGTCACAAAATGGCTCAACAAAGAGGACGAAAGGCTCTGGTACAAGAACCGGGTCAATGCCGGAATCGAAATGATTAATCCGAGACTGCTGGTTAAAGCAAAATCACACCTGACAAAAGAAAAGATTGACCTCGACCGGGATATCTTAAAACCTGCCGTTGCCGGAGCATTTTCAGAAAGCAGGGTCTTTGCCTACGACACCCCAGAATACATCAAGGACATGGGAACGCCCGACCGCTACTATGCGACCGAGGCCGACATAAAAAGCGGATTGGTAAGCCAGAGAAACCTTAGCCACAAGCAGAAGGCAATTTTCCTTGACCGTGACGGTACAATCAACAAGATGGTCGGATTCCTTACAAGGCTCGACAAGATGGAGCTTCTTCCAGGTGCTGCCCAAGCCGTCAAAAAAATCAACGACTCAGGCTACCTGGCAATCGTTGTCACGAACCAGCCAGCAATCGCAAGGGGCGAGCTTGACTTCCCGGAGCTTCAGGAAATCAACAACAAACTAGAGACGCTTTTGGGAAAAGAAGGCGCATACTTGGACGCAATCTACTACTGCCCCCACCACACCGACAAGGGCTTTGAGGGCGAGCGAATCGCCTATAAATGCGAGTGCCAATGCCGAAAGCCAAAGGCCGGGATGTTATTGCAGGCAGCAAAAGACTTTAACATCGACCTTTCACAGAGCTATATGATCGGAGACAGCAAGCGTGATTTTGATGCC
>DGTW01000303.1 GCA_002393835.1 Treponema sp. UBA4326 | reverse complement strand
CCTCAGATTCTTGAGCCTGTCATGAATGTTGATATTTCTTGTCCTCTTGAATTTGTAGGCGACGCAATCAGCCAGATTACCCAGCGGGGCGGAATGATTCAGGGCCAGGACTCAAAGGCTTCAGGTGAAATCGTTCACTGCATTGCACCTATGGCAAAAATGTTCGGCTTCTCAACCAACCTGCGTTCCGTAACCCAGGGGCGTGCAAGCTTCTCAATGGAATTCTCCCATTTTCAAACGAAAGTTGGAGGTTTGTGAGTTTGAGCCTTGCAGGGATGCAAGGTAAAAGCAAAGAGAGAATTTTCTCATTTTCAAACGAAAGTTGGCGGCCTAGACTCTGCCTTTTAGTTCCTTCTTGCGTTCGTACATTTTTCTGTCTGCATTCTCAAAGATTTTCAGGAAGCTTTTCTCAGAGCTTTCGTTTAAGTCTGCGTAGCCGCAGGCTATAGTCAGTTTTCCTTCCACATTGTTTTTTTCGATTCTAAGGTTGAAATTTTCCAGAAGAAGTTCGTGATTCCTGAAATCCTCACTCGTCAAAAAGGCTACGAATTCGTCTCCACCGATGCGGTAAATGGGGCTTCGTTTGAATTCGTGGCAGATGAGATTGCATGCTTCTTTGATAAGCCTGTCGCCTTCTTCGTGTCCTTTCGTATCGTTTATGCTCTTGAGGCCGTTTATATCGAAGACGACGATTCCAAAATCCTTTAGAACTCCGTCTTTGATTCGTTTTTCGATTTTGCAGACATCCTCAATGTATGCGTTTTTACTTTTTACGCTGGTTAGAGGATCCGTGAAGGCCATTTTTCTTGCCTTGCCAAGCTCTTCTTCTTGAATTTCACCTGTTTGCAGTATTTTTTCAAGCTCCTCCCGCCGGGCTTCTTTTTCGTCTTCAAGGACAAAAGTGTGAATGAGGCAGGTGGCGATTATGAATCCTATGGAATAGAAGGGGAGAAAAACAAAAATCCTCTGTAAAATGATGCAAAAACTCATGGTCATGCCAGAAACCCAGATTGTAGTGTAGCGGCTCTTTCTCAATCCTTCGGCGTGAATTGCCTTGGCTGCCATGTAAATGGAGGTGGCGAAAAAAAGGATAATTTGCATGGAAAGACTTATGTATCTCGCCCTTCCCGGGTGATAGATTCCCTTGCTGTCAAACCAAAATAAAATTTGAGTGAAAAAATTTAGTAATATGATTGCGAAAGAAAAAATCAAAAAGAAAATGCCGGCATATTTAAGGATGCTGAAGAATCTTTTTTCTTCCCCGATGTAGCTGACGACATAGCGTGTCCAGAAGAATATGGATAAAGTCATAGCTGAAAAGTAAAACACGGTGTCGATGTAGCAGAAGAATACTGTTTCTGGAGTGTACAAAAGTCCCCAGATGATGTCTGTGATGTAATAGCTCATTACGCAGAATAGAAAACTCCTGTAGACAGAGTGTGAGCGGATAGCTTCACCGAAAGTCGGCTTTTTTAGGGCATCGTAATTGATGATGAGAAGAATGATTAATGCGAGGATTCCAACGCCTGCGTAATACATAGGTTAATTTTATCATAGCTTTTTTGATAGCACAAAGAAAAAAAATAAGAATAAAACTTAATTCATTCCTGATTATCTTTTGACATATCGGAAACATCGGTTTATATTTAAATAGTCTTTAGGGGGTCTTATGAGAAAGATAAAGCAATTTGTTTACGCTCTGGTCATAATTTCTGCCGTACTCTGCACCGGTTTTGGCTTTCTTGCCTGCTCAAGCGATGATGAAAGCAATGACACTGCCGTAAGCCCCTATGCAGCCCTGCCTGCATCCTCGGGCACAAATCCCTTCAGCGGGAAAACCTGGATTCTGTCATGGTGGTATGATGAGTCTGAAAAATGGATTTTCGGAGCGGACAGTCTGCAAAGGGTAACAACGAGCTCTGGCATTGACTATGACTATGACACAGCGGCCATCACCATAAAATATTACAACTACAGCTTTGACAGTGAGAACAGTCTCCTTTATCTTGCAAAGACCAAAGAAGTTTTCGTTGATTCAGATGGTTCAACCTATTCATACTCAAACGCAGAGGAATACAGGGCATACCGCGCTTCAAATGGCATAAGCGGGATTGAGCTGGACAAGAATACTGCGGAAATGACCGCAGAATTCGCCACAAAAGAGGTCTACAGGTATACTATAGATGAGGATAAAGAAAGTCTGACGCTTATTGACTGCTTTGATGGCACTCTTCCGACTTCCGCTTTCTTCTATTCTGATTTTGAGGATGATGCTTATCCTGCAATTTCAGATGTATATATCAACAATGGCGAAATTGTAATTCTTGCCGGTGACAACCACTACTATATCTGTCCCTCATTCACAGCCGCTTCCTCAACTGAAGGTACTTTTTCCGGTATCATGTATGAGCGCTACGCTCCCGGGTCTATTCTCGATCCCGATAGAATTACAATATGGAGCAATCTGGGGTCTGCAAGCGGAACCTACACCATCAGCAGAGAAGGCAGCAACGCCGAAGGCACAAAGGGCAGTACCATCACGCTAAACTTTACAGAGATTCCCCAGGGGGCAGAAGAAATTTCCGTATTGCAAAACTGTGAGCTGACTCAGACTGAGCCTCGGGGCTTTAGCCTCATTTCAAGCACGGCAAATCCGTTCAGGGATAAAACCTGGACCCTTACTCATGAAGATACAGACGAAACTGACACATGGACCTTTGGAAAAGATACGGCAAGGAATGTCTGTACAGTAACGGGAGGCAGCGGAACAATAAGCAAAACGAAAAACTACACCTACACTTACGACAGGGGAAGCGAAAGCCTGTATTTGACGCTGACAGAATATGCCTATACCGAAGAGGGCGGGGCAAGCTACTCATATAAAAATGCGGAGGAATTCAGGGCGTGGGCTTCCACTGATGGCGGTTTGAGTGGTGTCCGGCTGGAAAAAGAAGTCGCACGGGTCACGGCAGAATTCAATACGAAATATGTTTACGACTATATCATGGAAAAAGACTCATTAACGCTGGCTGAATACTTTGACGGCAAACTTCCATCCTCCGCTTCTTTTAAGTATGAGACAGAAGCCAAGGATGAAATAATTGCTTCTGAAATCGGTGGATTTGAATTTAAGGGGGCTTCTGACGACCACTACTATATCTATCCGACCTTTACAGAGACTTCAGAAAGCAAAGTCACTATTTTAAGTATTCAAAGCGAAGGCACTTTTACCGGCATTCTATATAAGTGTACTGGAAATGAGGAAAGCGGAGTCTGGAGTACGCTCGGCAAGGCAAGCGGAACTTACACCGCCAGTGAGGGCAACTGCACAATTGAACTGACCTTCACGGAACTGCCTGAAGGCATGGATGCCATCGAAAAAGAAAAACCTTTCCTGCTTGAAAAGGAAGAAGTGATGGATGTCGACTATACCCGCAATGACGAGTAAAAAAAATGAAAAAAAAATTGATTTTTTCATTTTTTGCTATTGACACTTTTTAGCGATTTCTATAATATATGTTACATCAGTTGCGGGGATGGTGGAATTGGTAGACACGCTAGCTTGAGGTGCTAGTGGCGCAAGCTGTGCCTGTTCAAGTCAGGTTCTCCGCA
>DGTW01000307.1 GCA_002393835.1 Treponema sp. UBA4326 | reverse complement strand
TGAGCGGTATGAAGACCAGCCCGTATTGATGATGAGGGCGGCGACATTCATGCGAATATTTGGAAGGCTTTCCTTGCCGCCGAGAACCGTCATGCTAATCTGATGCTGGTTAAAAATTAAAGGTATAGGATTCATCACAGATTCCGCATTTATTATCGGCAGCTTGACTTGTCCCTGGAAGGTTAAATGAGTCAAGACAAGCAAGGTGATTTCTCAGGACATCTGAGAATTTGAGCCAGACTTTTTCGATTTCATCTGTAAGGATATTGCCAGCATCGCTATTGAAGGCAAGCTGGAAGCAAAATGGAACCTGGCCGTCAGCAAGGATGGTAAGGTCACGTCTTAAATGCCAGCATGGCAGCCTGTTAACAGGCGAAAGATCGGCAGATTTTAGGTCCGGGAGAGAGAAGCAGACAGAATTGTATTTCTGAATGATAAGCTCTCCTTTTGACGGAGACTCCTTTTCCTTCCAGAAGCGATAAAATGACTCCAGCTGAGCCTCATTAGCTTTCATTCGCATGAACTGGGGGTAAACATGGTGTTCGAAGTATTTTTCCAGCAGGGGTATTGAATAAAGAGCCTTTTCAAAATCCTCCGGGGAACAATTATGAAGAGAGGCATACATTGATTTTTCTACTGCATCAATGTAAACAATCCAGTTGACCTCGGCATTTTTTGCCGCGGCGGCATCAGCAATTTTTGAGGCAAGATCCTCCGTTAGCAAAAGGCCGTCTGTCTCTATAAGAAGGGAAAGCCTATGGTTTTCGTCATTCTGATTTATGACCTCTAGGGCAAAGTCAAGGAATTCAGGATGAAGAAGAGGCTCACCGAAAGCTGAAAGTGATATGGCGGCATTTTCTGAGAAGTTAGCGATTTGAGACATTATTTTCTGGAAGTCGGGGAAAGACATAAAATCTTTTGCCGACGGATTTTTTCCGATTGAGTCCAGGGAATAGCAATATTTGTGATTGTATTTTGAAGAAATCTGAATGTTATAGAAGGCAGGAAGGGTCTGCATTACGGAAGGACTTTTTGCGGCAAGGTTTGAAAGAGCATAGGGATCTGCAAAATCAATTTTTTCTTTGACGGCCTCTTCGTAAAGATTCTTGCAGGCAAGGAAATTTATCTTGCTTGAAGACTCAAAATTGAAGCGAAGCAGGCGGTAGTCCTCGTCTGAAATTAAGGTCTCAATCTCGAAGGAATTGATGTCACCCTTAATCAAAGAGAAAATTGCTTCCCTGTCAACAGGCTTTTCCCCCTCGCCTTTTAAGCTTGTCTTGACCAGCTCTGAGAGAATCGAAGCCGTTCCCTTTTCCACAAGCTCTGGGGTAAGGCCGTATGGAAAGCCGTCTGCGAAAGTGTATTCAGCCGCATATTTAGAGTGTATGTCAATCAGCTCTGCGGTGAGCTTTTCGTTAAGGAAAGGAGTGTCAGCGTAAGAAAGTATGGCGCTCTCGGCATTATGTTTATTCAGCAGTGAGGCGATTTCTGAAATGAAGAGTGATTTTGACCAGAAGGCTCGGGAGACGACTTCAACATCAATTTTTTCCACTGAAGAAAAAGCAGATATTATTGAAGAAAGCTGCTCATTAACGGAAGAGCCTTCTTTAAGGAAAAGAATGATTTTATCGCTGTAATGGCCAGCCCAGCGCAAGACTTTTTCAAAGGCTGAATCTGAGCCGAAAACTTTTTTTATTGCGTGGGAAGACAAATCCCCCCCGTACAAAACCACTAAATTTTTCATTAGCAATAGTATAGCACTTTTTACCCAAAATGAAAATATGCAGGATTTTCAGACATTTATCCGCAGATACCCAGGGAATCAACTTCCTCCAGCCGGGCAGCCAGCCTGTCCTTATATTTTTTGATTAATTTTGAGTTTGCCCCCGCCACCTTTTCCTCACCCCGGAGTTTTTTAATCATTCTGGTGCAAGAAATAATGTCGGCCTTTTCGATAACTTCATCCAGCTTCTTCTGGTCTTCAGTCTGTATGTAATACCTCAGAAAATCTTTGAAAAATTCCTTTGAAGTTTTGTAAGAAAAGCCCATGAAAGACTCTACGACAGAGGGATCGTCCTCGCCAAGAACCACATAAAAATAGTAGAGATCGCTGATTTCGATGATGGGGTCAGCCTTTGAGATTCTGTCCAGATCAATCAGAAGCGGCTCTCCCCTTTGTATGAAGACATTGTTTGTATGAAAATCCCCGTGAATCAGGGAGCTTGCTTTAGGCAGTTTGTCTATGAGGGCCAGGCATTTTTTTGCAAGGCCTTCGTCTTCCCGGCCTATTCCCTCTCTTATGTATGTCAGCACTCTTTCCAGCCCGTCCGGGAAAATATCGTTTTCGCTGACATTAACTCCGTGAACCGTATGAGCCAGCTCAGCCATGATTTTTGCATATTTGTCAACGCCAGAGGGATTTCGGGCGATACATGAGGAAATGGTTAATGAATCAACAAGCTCGTACATGGCTCCATACTGAATTCCCACAGAAACAATGCCGAAAGATATTGCCGTTGGAATTCCCAAAATGAAGGCCTGTCGGCTCAGGAAAATTTCACGCTCCACATCAGCGTAAGTATTTTTGTGGTTGTAGACTTTTATTACAAGCTCCTCGTCGTAGCGGTAAACATCTCCCTTTGCTCCCCGGCCAATCAAAGTCGAGCCTTCGACGGAAACCTCACGATATTTTCTGAACCTGCTTTTTTTGGGATCAAATGTGCCTGGCCAGATATAGTTGATGAGGTATATATATTCCTTGAAGGCTCCCGTCTTGTTGAGTGAAAGCTCCAGCGTTTCGGCAACTGTTCTGTAATACCAGCATTGCATTTCAGGATCCCGCTGATTAAGGCTCTGCCATATTTCATTTCCCTCTTCCGCATAATTTCTCGCCAGAGACCTGATGTTTGAGAGCTTGTCAGCCAGCCAGAGCATTTTGACTCCCAAATCATTGGTATTTTTAAGCACGGCAAGGGACTCTTCCTTTCGCCATTTCCAGGTGGAATGTTTTTCCTGATTGGGATATTTACTTTCTGACTCTGATTCAACCAAAAAAGCAACCCTTTTTCCAAAACGCCTTTCGATTTCCGCCAGGGTACCGTCAGTGTCCTCAACTATATCATGGAGTATTCCAGCCGAAATAATTTCCTGGTCATCAGTCATTGTTGATAAAATCTGGGCAACTTCCAGTGGATGAAGGATATAGGGATTTTTTTTGAATTTTCTGACTATTCCCTGATGCATTACAGTTGCATAAATGATTGCTTCTTCGATTAAATTCATTACTAATTATGTTCAATCAAGGGCATAAAAGTCAAGTTTTTTAAGAAAATATTCAGCCAGAATTACTGTTTTTTTATAGATTCGCCAAAAATTGATTTTTCCGTCCTTTATTTTTTTCAATTCCTATTCAGCAAAAGCCATTTATTCACTATACTTACCAGCATGAGAAAAATATTGACAGCATCTGCAAATAAAAATGTTATCAGCACCGTAAAGAGTGCGTGTGAAATGTTTTCTTCCTTCTTTTCCACTGATATTTTTGACAAAACAGAAGAAATTATCCGCTATATTGATTATGAACTTCCTGAAATCAAAGTCATCGATTTTACGACAGAAAGCATTGACTGCGACAAAATCCTCCAGAACATAGCCGACGACACCTGGCTTCACTACGGCGGCGTAATCGCTGTCGTCAACGGCCATAACCAGATGGTAGAGCTTGAGCACCGAAAGAACCCAAACATTCTTGCCATTCACACGGTCGGAGATTTTCAGAATCACTTCACCAGAATTCTCCGCATTCTCTACCAGAACCAGCGCTTTCTCTTTAACCGAGGCATGAGGGACATCATCGGAGGAGAAGAAGTCGGCTCTTTTGTCTTTGGAAATGATCCAATGGACTCACTCTTTTACACGAATTTTCTGGTCAACTATCTTTACAATACCAACCGCATTTCAGACGATGAGCGTTTTGGCCTTCAAATGACTTTCAGCGAGCTTGTCACCAATGCCCTGGAGCACGGAAACCTGGAAATCGATTACGACACAAAGACTGACTGGCTGAGCAAGGGCGGCAACATGATAAAGCTAATTCAGCATAAGGCTCAGGATCCAAGGTTCGCAAAAAGAAAGATAAAAATCACTTACAACATCGGGCGAACTTCATCAAAATTCACCATTGCCGACGAGGGAAAAGGCTTCGACTGGAAGGCAAGCCTTGAAAAGAGCAGCGGCGATTACGACATGCTTCACGGACGGGGAATTTCTCTGAGCAAAAGCGTGGTTCAGTCCCTTACTTACAACGAAAAAGGAAATGAAGTCACATTCACCATAGCAAATCTGAGGAACACTTCTTCTGCAGTTCCTGGAAAAATGAGCCAGTTTGAGACAATCGAATACAAGGACAAGGAAGTTGTTTGCCGGGAAGGCGAAAACAGCAACGACCTTTTCTTTATTCTCTCTGGCCGCTTTGCCGTTTACGCAAACAAAAAGCTGGCAACCGTACTCACGCCTAACGACCTCTTCATCGGGGAAATGGCTTTTCTTTTGAACGACCGCCGCACTGCGACCATCCTTGCTGTCGGAAACTGCCGCCTAATCCGCATTCCAAAAGCAGACTTCCTTCTTATGATTCGAAAAAACCCGCACTACGGCATATTCTTAAGCAAAATGCTTGCCCAGAGGCTTTTAAGGCAGACAAACCAGACCATGGAACTTAAAAAACAGATTGGGAAATAAAGGCAATTCTATCAGCGTAAGAGGCTCAGGGCAGTCCTTCGCCACCATCTTTCGGTGAAGAGAGCCGGAGTCTCAATTTTTGCAGTCTGTCCGATATAGGGCGTAATGACGAGGACATTTTCTTTTTCGCCAGCTTGCAAAAAACGCTCTACGCTGTCATCCCAGCCATGGCGGGAAAGGATTATTGCCCCCCAGTGAATCGGCATAGCCACTTTTGCCCCAAGAATTTTGACTGCCTCCATGGACTGCTCTGGGAAAGAGTGAACTTTAGGCCATTGAACATCATACTGGCCACATTCCATCATAACGAAATCAAAGTCGCCGTATTTTTCATGGATTTTCTGCCAGTGGGAGCCGTAGCCTGAGTCCCCGCTCTCAAAAATCTGCCTGTGCTCGTCCCTAAAAACCCAGCTGCACCAAAGGGTAGCCATGTTGTCCGTAAGATGCCTGCCTGAAAAATGCTGGGCCGGCGTACATGCGATGGTAAGGCCGTCAACATTCAGCTCTTCCCACCAGGCCATGTTTGTGATTTTTGAAGAATTTACTCCCCAGCGTTCCAAATGCTTTTCGACACCAAGGGGCACAAGATACCTTTTTACTTTTTTGTCGATTTCGCAAATGACATTATAATCCAAGTGGTCATAATGGTCGTGGGACTGAATGAGAATATCTATTTCCGGCAAGTCTGCGACCGTGACTGGCGGCTTTGAGAATCTTTTGCTGCCAATCCAGCTGACAGGAGATATCATTTCTGAGAAAACCGGGTCTATGAGAATATAAAGGCCATGCATCTGAAGCAGGAG
>DGTW01000345.1 GCA_002393835.1 Treponema sp. UBA4326 | reverse complement strand
ACAGCAAGCTTACAATCATGATTGTCCCTCACTCTCAGAGCAAGGTAATCAACTTCCGCACAAATGTATTTGCAATGGCTTTCGGCATTATTCTTGTGGCAGGAATCGTCTCATCATTCATCTATTTCAAAAAGCAAGATTCCGGTATCCGCGAAGAACTTGCCCGCTCAATGAAAGAAAACAGGGACTTGCACGCCAGCTTCGACGAGCTTCGTGACGAGAACAACAATGTCCTTCAAACTGCAAAACGATTCAAGTCTTCTCTTTCACAGACACTTTCCCTCCTTGGAATCAATCATTCGTCAACTGTCTCAAAGGCATCTGTCTCAGACAGCGACTTAAATTCACTTTTCGATACTCAGGACACGGTTGCAGGTTCCACAAAAGAAGCTTCTGATATGCGCCAGCTTTCTTCTTATCTGGAGAGCGCAATTCAGCCGATTGAGCAGATTGGTAAAATGCTCGAAAGCCAGGAGACCCTTTTCGCCGACATTCCTAACATCTGGCCTGTCCGTGGCGGTATCGGTCATGTCTCTCAGCCATTCGGCCAGACAACTCACCCAATCACAGGTAACTGGTACATCCACAAGGGGCTCGACATCTCAACATGGCGAAGCGGAGACCCAATCGTTGCGACTGCAAACGGTCAGGTAGTAACAGTGGCCTATGACTCAGGCTTCGGAAACTATGTCATCATCAAGCACAAGCACGGAATTTACACCCGCTACTGCCACATGGCATCAACGAGAGTCAAAAAAGGTCAGTTCGTCTCTCAGCGAGATGTAATCGGCTACATCGGCAGCACCGGTATTTCCACCGGCCCTCACCTTCACTACGAAGTTCACATCGGCTCAGATGTAGTTGACCCTGCAAAATATGTAAACATCAAGGTGGCAAAATAGATTTTCGGACTTTCCGAAAGCATGGCAAAATATGGGATTTTTAACTGACGATATTTCAATCAACACAATAATCGGTCTTGGCTCTGCTGTTTCCGGCGATGTTCACGCAAATGGTTTTATCCGCGTGGACGGCGACATCGACGGAAACCTTGAATCAACCGGAAATATCATAATTGGTGACAAAGCCCGAATCAACGGAAGCATTACGGCCCTTTCAATTGTCGTGGGTGGCATCGTTCTTGGCGATATTTACGCCCCCAACGGAATCAAACTTCTTTCTTCATCAGCGGTAATCGGCAATATTGCAACTCGCAAACTCGAAATCGAAGAAAATGTAATTTTCCACGGCCACTGTATCGCACTCAAAAAAGAAGAGGAATTCAATCAGGCATCGGAACAGTTCTCTAACGAAATGAGCATCCGAAGCAAGGCGATTTAATGGCTGATATTCAATCTGTTAACACGCAGCTAAGCTCTCAGTCACTTTATTTTGCGGCGACTCAGGCAGCCAGCCAGCAACAGGCTCAGCAGGCAAAAAAGGCAGAAAAAAAAGAAAAATCAGCTTTTGCATCTGCATTTGAAAAGCGAAAGGCAGAAGCCAACCTTGTTTCAGAAGGCCTTCCTCCAGAGCTGGCAGGAATGAGCGAAGAAGAAGCCATTGTCTTCCTTAAAGATGCCATGGATATGGCCGGTGACGAACTGAAGGCAAGGCAAGATTTGGCTTCGATGGAGAAGTACCGAAGAAAAGTCAGCCAGTTTATGAAATATGTCGCAAAAAACAACTTTGAGATTATTTCAAAAAAGCGCTTCGGACGAAACAGAAAGGGAAGACCCGTGGATCCCTACATTCAAGTTCAGGTCATCGATCAAAAACTGAATCAGCTGGCAAGCGAAATGCTGATTCTCCACGGAGCGAACCTGAATCTTCTTGCCAAGGTAGAAGAAATTCAGGGCTTAATAATTGATTTAATGGCGGAATAGGAGATTTACAAAAATGAGCGACATTTTTGAGCAGGATATAAGCGAAAACGAAGAAGACATCTCAAAACTTGAAGATGCTGACTTTAAGGCATACGAGGACGAGGGTGACGAGCACTTCGTTTATCCCAAAATTCTTTATCTCGCACGACTCGAATATTCCAGCGAGGGCGTTTATGTGAGCGTTCCCGACAAATTTGAGGAATTAAAGGGCGGCGACCGAATCATCATTCCTACCCGCTACGGAAAAGACATGGCTCTTGTTCTCGGCCGGACAAAACACCCTGTGGGATTAAAGCCCAGTGACATCGTAAAAATCGAGCGAAAGGCAAACGAAAATGACATTGAAAAATTCAAGGAGCTGGCATCAAAAGAAGACGAGGCTTTCAAGATTTTTAAGGAAAAGGTTTCCGAACACGGCCTTGACATGAAGCTCGTGGCCGTTCATTTCCTTCTGGAAGAATCAAAGGCCCTCTTTTTCTTCTCCAGCGAAAACCGCGTTGACTTCAGGGAGCTGGTCAAAGATTTGGTCAGCGTATTCAAAATGCGTATCGAATTACGGCAGATTGGAGTGCGTGACGAAAGCCGAATTACAGGCGGGCTTGGTGTTTGCGGCCGTCCTTATTGCTGTCACTCAATCAGGGACAAGCTGCCCCCAGTTTCGATTAAAATGGCAAAAGAGCAGAACCTTTCGCTCAACTCAACCAAAATTTCCGGTCAGTGCGGCCGCCTGCTTTGCTGCCTGAGCTATGAATACAACTGGTATGCTGAAGCCCGAAAAAAGCTTCCTTCAGAAGGTCTCCACATTCACTATGACGGCTCAAATTTCCGTATTACGGATGTTAACCCCATCAAAGAAATTGTCCGTATGCTCAGTGACGACGGCCGCCTGCTTGAAATTCCCGCAAGCCGATTCATAAAAGAAAACGGAAAGTGGTCAGTCAAGTAAAAAAGAAGCCTTTACGAAAGCACCACAATCAGGTCATCTGATTTTTGAGTAAATTCTCCGTGGTGCAGGTCGCCGTAAAATGCAAATTTCGTAAAACCGACTTCCCTTGCATATTGCTCAATCTGATTTTTGTTCAGGCTCATTATCTGGGCGTCTTCTGTAACCACAAGATGCTTTCCGTTTCCAGTCTCAAGTTCCTGATACATCGTCTTTTTGCCGTCGGCCCCTGTTTTTATTTTTGAAAACAAGCGAACCCTAATGCTCTCGCGCACCGGGAGTTTTGCAATCGGCTCAGCCTTGAATTTCTCGAAATTAGGAAGATGTATAATCAGTTTTCCGCCTGGAGCCATGAGCTGCTTGCAATCGTAGAAGAGTTTTGCCATGAGGGTTGGGTCGTGCGTATAAATAATCCTTCCGTTTGGAATTGTGATGATATTGTAAAAATTTTTACCCAAAAAGCGGCACATTTCCAGGCTTGACATCTGAAAAAAACGCAGGGCCATAAGCTGAGTACGTCTTTTACGATTTGCTGACTCCAAAAGGGAAGAAACGGTCTCCAGCCCCGTAACATCAGCGTTTCCTTTTGCAAGATAATGCTCGAATGTACCCACGCCACAGCCAATACTCAGGTATTTTACAGGCGCTTCATATTCTTTTGTTTCTTCTTCGTAAAACTTTTTTAATTCATCGCTTGCCGGATACAGTTCATCATAATATTCCACGATATTTTCAAGTAATTCCATAATTTAATGATAAAACCGAATTCCTGAAAATGCAAAGCAAAGTTAACTGAATTTTAAAAAAATCTCAAATTCTTGTAAAAAAAGCGTTTAGACATTACAATACTTTTTATGGGTTTTTTGAGGGTACTTAAGGAATTATTCGAGTCTATATTTTTGAGCTCTTCTCCAGAAGTAAAAAAGCGAATAGAAATGCGTCGGATTGAGAGCGAGCTAAAAATTCTTCCCTCACAAATTTTAAAAAACGGCCTTTTGCAACCAAATTTTGCAGAATTAATTCGTGTCCTTTACGAAAACTCCAAGCCACTTGATGCAATTCTTTCAAATACAATAAATTCAGAGGATATTCAGCGAAACGGACGCTTTGAATTTGAGCTTATCGTCACAGGGTTCGATGCAGAGTCCCAGGAGCGGATTGAGACCCTTGAATACGAAAACCGCAAGCAGGCGATTATGGAATCAGAGTCTCCTGTAAATAAGCTCATCGAAGCTCAAAAACGCAGTATGGACGGCATTCTCAAACAGCTGAATACTCCGGGCTTCATCAAGATTGACGAAACTTTGTCTTCGCTCAGGCAACTGGCTGATATTTGTCACTTCAACTACATCAACATACTGCATCTTTTTGACCAGAATTTTGACGGGATCACATCAAATTCATTTGGTGTCGTGCTTGCAGTTTCTCCTGCCGCAATAGCAACCCTTTTGCAAGATTTGTACTATCTTCTCGGAAATTTTCATATTGATGTTGCAGAAGAAAATGCCGTATTTGCGCTCAGACAGCTTCTGGCAGGTCGCAAGCTCACTGAAGAAGAAAAAGACGGCCTTGCCCACAACCTCAAAAAAATCAATGCCATCTTCACCCATTATCTGACTCCTGAAGTCATAAAAAAAATCATAATTCTGGGCAAAAACGACAATACCCTCAGCTTCCAATTTGCCACCTACAGGTCAAATTCCCTCAAAAATTTCATCGATTTCATGCAGAAGCGATTTGCCTCTGACAGCGAGCGAATCAAAGGCGAAGTAAAAGACTACACGGTTTCATTCGAGATTAAAGAGCTTTTCGGTGATCGACCGCTCGACCAGATAAGGGTTTACAACAGCGAGATGAACGAATTTCTTCGCGTGAACACACCTTATTCTTTCGTTTGGATTACCCCGATTCAGGTCATAAAAACCTTCCTCGCCACTTTTATTACTAGCAGCGTCAAAACAGTCCTTAACAATATAGTTATCGAGGGATTTTTCAACAACCAGAGCTACAAGGCAGAATTTTCTTCAACAATTTACGCCATTAACGAAATAGATGGTCTCATCGATGACTTTGAGAAAACCTTCGAGCGTGGCGGCAAAAACGACGAAGCAGAACTCCGAGGACTTGTGCATGACAGCCGCACAAATGCGGATTTTCTAAAAAAAGTCGGCTCTATGGTCGATAATATAAATAATCAGGCTCACAAACTGGTTCAGGAAACAACAAAAGTCTTGTACGAGCTATATTTACAAATCGGCGAGCTGATTCTTGATGCCAAAAAGTCCAAGTCTGATATGGTTTCTAATATTAAGGTGCTTCTTACATCAGCTCGCAACCATGACGGAGCCGGAATGATTGAACAACAATACGAAAACTGGAAGCTCTTCCTTAAAATTATGAAGAATTATGCGATAATTGGTGATATAGAAAAAGGGCATGAGTAGCGAACAGACAGAAGCCGTAAAAACTGGCAATATTCAGGAAATTGTTTCCGAATACGAAAAAAAAATTTACGATCTCCAACAACTTCTGGAAGTTTCCCTCTCGCTTTGCTCTACCCTGGAATTTTCCACTCTGGTT
This sequence comes from Treponema sp. UBA4326, assembly GCA_002393835.1. Lineage (GTDB taxonomy): Bacteria > Spirochaetota > Spirochaetia > Treponematales > Treponemataceae > Treponema_D. The sequence goes on along the minus strand of DGTW01000345.1, from coordinate 8,498 downwards.
GAATCTATTCTATATACTTGCATGGGACAGTTTCATGTCCTTGGGGCGGGAATTTATGTTCTCAATGCCCTTGATGCAGACTCCTTCCATCTGGATTCAAATTACAACGGAATTGACCTTAACCCAAATATTTCATACATAATCCCGATGTCAAATCCAGTAATCTCCCTTCTCGAAAGCAGCAACAAAGCTTATACGGTTTCCGAGCTTGTGGAGAATCTTCCTGACGGAACTGATTTGAACATGATTACGACACTAAAGCCTTCTCTTGTCGTTCCCCTTGTCCAGCACAATCATCTGAACGGAATCCTTCTTCTTGGTGAACGAATAACTCTTGCCGATGATGCCAGCTATTCTGACTACGAAAAAGAACAGGTTTCAGTGATAGCCTCTCTGGCCTCGGTCGCAATAAACAACGCCGCCCTGCTCGAACGCTCTTCAACAGACATGATGACGCACCTGAAACTGAAATATTTCTTCTATAATGTCCTCACAGATAAGCTCGACCAGGCTCTCGCCGGAGAAAAAAATCTGTCCGTAATCATGTTTGACATCGATTTTTTCAAACGCTTCAATGACACTTATGGCCATGCCTGCGGAGACTATGTACTGCAAACCGTCGCCAAAATCATAAAATCCAGCATCCGGGACAAAGACATGGCTTCCCGCTACGGCGGTGAGGAATTCACCGTGCTTCTCAACGAAACGAACACCGAAGACGCAATGATTGTCGCCGAGCGAATCCGCAGCAAGGTCGAGCAGTTTGATTTCTGCTATGAAGACCAGCATGTAAAAGTCACGATTTCCATCGGAGTCTCAACTTTCGACAAAATTCTAAATCCCCTTACCTCGCCAAAACTCCTTGTGGATCAGGCAGACCAGGCTCTCTACGTCTCAAAAAGAAGTGGCCGAAACCGCGTAACCTTTGCCGACCCAAAGTTGATTTCAGAAGTGAAGCTTGATAATTAGGTCTATTATGAACATCTTACGAAAACCATTCAGATATTCTTTTTTTAACGCCACAATCATTCTCATCATTTTGAATGTGGCCGCTCACCTTCTCTTTTCAACATTTGGTCTCAACAAGAACAGCTTTGGTCTGAATGTCTTGGGTTTCGTTTACTACCACTATTTTTGGCAAATTTTTACATACATGTTCGTGCACGGAGACATGAGCCATCTTTTCTTCAACATGCTGGCTCTCCTTATTTTCGGAATTACAATAGAGCGAACCCTTGGCTCAAAAGAATTTCTCCTAATGTATTTTGCCATCGGCGTTCTCAGCGGACTTTTCTCTCTTGGAGTCTACTATTCTTTCGGCAGATTCCTTATGGCCAACGGAATTCGCCCCTGGACTTTCGGAATTTCCCTAATAGGTGCAAGCGGTGCCATTTACGGGCTTCTTTTTGCCTATGCGGTCTTGTTTCCCCGCTCCATAATTTACATTTGGGGGCTTATCCCACTTCCGGCGCCAATTATGGTTCTTGGATATGCAATAATTGAATTTGTCAGCCAGTTCATTTCTTCAAGCAATGTTGCCCACATGACTCATCTGGCTGGATTTGCCTTCGCATGGCTATATTTCGTCATTCGCATGGGAGTCAACCCGATTAGAATATGGAAAGACGCTTACAGAAGATAATTTTTTCCCTGCTGATTTTTCTTTTCCTTCCTCTCTTTGCCCAAGATGTGAGTCAAGAACGAATGGTACGCTTTGCCATTTGGGCTGCCAGAGATGCCTATCCCGGAATCGAAAGCTCTGGAAAAAACAAATTCGAGCTTCCCGCAAAAAAAATCCGGGAATTGGCACCTTTCATTCTTTCAGGAATGGTTTACGGCTGGGAATTTGAGTATGTTCCCTACGACAAGGCTCGTGGCGTGCAGGAATTCTTCGAGTTTCACCCGGTAAATGAGTTAAACGAAGATGAAATAAAATCAATAAACTACACAAAACCATGGATTGAAGATTCCGTGCTCAACTGCTGGATAGAATACCGCCGCACTGACAATCAGATTTATTCCTTCAAGGGCTGGCAATCTGTTCTTCATCCGAAGATTCAGGGGGAAGGCTACGCAAAACTGTCCGATGGTTTTGACGGAATCCAAAAAGCCTGTGCAGAAGCCCTTAAACTTGCTGTCAGAAACTATGAGCGCAAGTGGATTAAGTCAAAACCAAAGGAAATTGCAGGCAGGGTTTTAATGCGAGAACCGCCGAAGATTGGCATTGATGCCGGAAGATATAAAGTTTCCCTTGATTTTTTTATGGAAACGGATAGAATAGTAGAATATAAGACTTTTTAATTAAATTCCGTAACTTTTTAATAAGTCTTAAATTTAATTGAATAAAGTGATATGCGCGTTACTTTAAGTAACATACCAAGGAGGTTTTTTATGAAAAAATTTTTGACTATTTTTGTTGTTCTTTTTTGTTTCGCCGGATTCTCTTTTGCTGACGAAATCGAAGAGTTAACAAAAGATAAGACTGACTTAATGAAAACACAGACAATAGTTCCAGAAGATCAGCATACCACAAACAGAACTGCAAAAGTTCAGATTAACTATACGCCGCTCACTGACGAAGCTCACATTTATTATACTTGCATGGCCGTATCATTTGATCAGGGCGATGCTCAGGACACAACAATTGCCTGTCTTCAGGACTTCCAGAAGCAAAATCAGTATTTTAACTACAAGTTCTTGCGCAAGCCAGACATCAAATACTACAAAGACGAGAAGAACATCAAGCGAGTAGTTTATCACAGCTACGTGCAGTTCACTCGCTAAGCGCTCAACTCGCTAATGCAATGGGCCAGTTCAAAAGAGCTGGCTCAACTTTTTTATAAAAACCAAATCAAAATACAGAGTTATAAAAATGGACATTCAAAACATCATCAAAAACCTTCATCCACTTGAAATCAAAGTTCTTCTTAACTACACGGCAAAAGACGAATTAACATCAGAAAAGCTGCAAAAAGAGCTGGAATACAAAGAAGGCCATGCAAATCAGGCTTTTTCCTGGCTTGGCGGCAAGGAGCTTCTTTCTGTCGTAAGCAAGACACCGCACACTTTCTATGAAATCACTGACTTGGGCCGCTCTTATGCAAAAGACGGAATTCCTGAAGTCCGAATCATCAACTTTGTAAAAGAAAATGGCGCAAAACTTTTGCCGGAAATCGCCGCTGGCACCGGCCTGGAGCAGAAGGATGTAGGCTCAGCTTTTGGTGCTCTTTCTAAGTCTGGCGTTCTCAAAATGAATGCAGAAAAAAAGGCTGAGTATTCAGGAGCCGAAACGCCTGCAAACATCAAAATCGCAAGTGAATTGTTTGAGCGAGCCGCAAAAGCAGAAAATGGTCAGCTCGACAACGCCTCTTTGAATGCTGAAGAGCAAAAGGTCATCACAAACTACGCAAAAAAACGGGGTGCTGCCGACTCACCATTCAAAATCATTGAGCGAGAGACTGTCGTTTACAAACTTGAAGCTGCCGCCGCTGATGTTGTCGCAGCCCTCAAAAAAGCCGGAATCACAGGCGAAGAGCTTGGTGCCGTCACTCCGCAGATGCTCGCTTCTGGCGAATGGAAGAATGGCACCTTCCGTGGTTACAATATCGCAATTTCGCCGGCACGAATCATTCCTGGCCGCACAAATCCTTATGTTCAGTTCTTGGAGCATGTTAAGGACAAGCTTTGCTCGCTTGGCTTCCAGGAATTCGACGGCCCGCTCGTAGAGACAGAATTCTGGAACGGTGACGCTCTCTTCATGCCGCAGTTCCATGCTGCCCGCGACATCCACGATGTTTACCGAATCAAAAATCCTACTCACGCAAAAGAAATCGAAGAGCCCTGGCTTTCAAATGTTGCTAACACTCACAAAAACGGCGGCAACACGGGAAGCCGTGGATGGAACTACAATTTCGACCACGAGTTTACACGCCGCTTAGTTTTGCGCTCACAGGGCACAGTCCTTTCAGCTCACCAGCTTCACAAGGCAGAAATCCCGGGCAAATACTTCGGTATCGCACGATGTTTCCGCTACGACAAAGTTGACGCAACTCACTTGAGCGACTTCTATCAGACAGAGGGAATCGTTCTTGGAGAAGATGTAAACCTTCGCACGCTGCTCGGCTTCCTTGAGATGTTCGCAAAGGAAATCGCAGGTGCAACTGAGGTCAAATATGTTCCTGGCTACTTCCCGTTCACGGAGCCTTCTGTTGAAGTTCATATTAAACACCCTGTTTTGGGCTGGTTTGAGCTTGGTGGTGCCGGAATCTTCCGACCAGAAGTCACTAAATCAATGGGCGTAGATGTTCCTGTTCTTGCCTGGGGTATGGGTATTGACCGAATGGCCCTTATGGCACTGGGATTGAACGATTTGCGAGAACTCTTCAGCGAGAACATTGAGGAAGTCCGATTAAGAAAGGCAAAGTTCTAGACATTTTCCCCGCATCACCTGAAATAAACCAAAAAAAAGCGAGTTTTGATTTTAATTCTCAAAACTCGCTTTTTTTTACACCTTGAACTTGTTGACTTCATTATTCAAGGCGTTGATGCTGCTCTGGGTTTCCACGGTGAGACTGTTTACAGTGTTTACGGCTTCGGTTATCTGGTCTGCTCCAGTGGCCATTTCATTCATTCCACCGTTGATTTCCTGTGTGATGGCTGTCATGTTCTTGGCCTCGTGGGTAATCTGATTGCTGCCTTCAAGCATCTCAACAGAGCTTTTTTGAACTTTCTGGGTAAGGTCACGCAAACTTGTTATTGATGAAAGGACATTCTTGCTATTTTCGCTGTGTTCTTCCATCGTTCTGCGGATTGAATGTTCCTGCTCAGAAACTGTGTTCACTCCTTTTTCAATCAGCACGAATTTCTCAACGACATCCTTTGAGAAATCAGTAACGACTTTGATAGATGTAGTGATTTTTTTGAGGGCAGCTTCGATTGTCTTGGTTTGTGCAGAAGATGACTCAGCAAGTTTTCGGACTTCATCTGCAACGACAGCAAATCCTTTTCCTGTTTCGCCTGCGTGAGCCGCCTCAATTGCCGCATTCATTGCAAGAAGGTTTGTCTCACTTGCAATATTCTGAATTACGCCACTGATTTCCATAAGCCCGCGAGACTCGTCAGCAACTTCCTGGATTGCATTGGTAATTTTATCGAGGGCATTTTTTCCTGATTCAGATGTTTCAGTGAGCTGGCGAATATTCTCTGCATTGCGAATGAGCGTTGTCGTAGCTACATCCATATTCTGAATAAGGTCGTTGATTGATGTGGTCGACTCGTTGATGTTGGAAGCCTGCTCGTTGATAAGGGAGTTGAGCCTATTGATTCCGTGAGAAATTTGCTCCATGGTACTGCTGGTTTCTGTGACGCTGGCAGCCTGATTTACCGTCTGGCCGTTTATGCTCTTGATGTTGGCCGAAATCTCATTGATTGCAGAGGCAGTTTCGGTCATATTTGAAGAAAGGTCTTCGCTTACGGCTCCAAGCCTTGAAGACTGAGCCTGAACAAGAGAAACAAGCTGGCGGATTTTTGCAAAAGTCTCGTTAAAGTAATTTGCCATTGACCCGATTTCATCTCGTGAAGAAACTTCGATTGTGCGGGTTAAATCACCTTCTCCTTCTGAAATGTCTTTGAGAACGAAAGTAAAGCGCTTGATTGGCTCTACGATTTTACGGGCTATTATGAGACCAATTATCAAAAGAATAATAGATGCAAGAACTCCAATTACGATGGAACGGTTTAAGAGATTGTCTGCATTGTCACTTATAAGGCTGACATTATCGACAAGCATTGTGCTCAGATTTTCAACGAAAGCATCAACCATTTCGGAAATTTCTTCGGCATAGGGGTCGAATTTTTCCATGAATTTGTTGCCTTCATCAGGTCCGTACTCAATGTAAGCTGCGGCCATCTGCCTACCCATTTCGTAGTAGCCGTCAAAAGCCTTTGACATAGCCTCAAGTTCAGAAATCTTTCCGTTTTCATTGTGCTTACGGTAGAAGTCCTTGAAGTTCTCTAGGATTTCCTTGAAAGCTTTTGCATGTTCGGCAGCTTCATCGTAACCGTCATCATAACCTTCCGCTCCACGAGTTGCCGAAATATCGGTAAGCCACTGCTGAACCTGAATTACATGAAGTTGCATGTCCTTAGCTTTAAGTGTGTTGGGAAGAATTTCGTCCCGGACTTTTTCTGCATTTTTGCTGAAGCCCTGTGCATGAACGACAATAATCACTGAAATAATGACAATATCAATTATTGCGATAATGTATCCGCTGAAAATCTTTTTAAAGAGGCTGATGCCCCTTCTTTCTGATTCCATAAATGTACCTCTATTTTCTATTATAAGTCTTAAAATAAGTATAAGCAAATAATATAACAAAGCTGAGATAAAATATAACAAAAATTTATATTTGTTATATTTTCATTTTTAAAAAGAGAATTATTTCCAGACTTTAACAAGGAGAAGACAGCCTTCTTTAACTGATACAGATGCTTTTTTTCCATGGAGGACTTCATTACTGACCCCGAACTGGTACTCCTGAGGAATTATGGCATTTTCAAGATTATAAAGAGCATCCTTGATTGTTATTCCACCGGCTTTTCCGCTGATATTAAGCAGAGAAAAATAGGCATATTCATCAGAAATTTTAACTTCCTCAGAGCCAACAAGAAGAAGCTCGGAATAATCGTCAAGCATCAGGGCCTTTACACCTTCATTTTGGCATTTTAAAAGCATGTAGAGGTTTCCCAAAGCATGGTCGAAGCGGGCGCCAAGCATTCCAATGAAAAGAAAGTCCCTGAAGCCCCTGTTAAGAGCAGTTTTTAAGGCAAAGACGGAATCAGTATCATCTTTTTCGTGAGGAAGAACGATTGTCTCTATTTTTGAATGGGGATTTTTGTGGGAATCAAAGTCACCTATAATTAAATTTGGCCTGACTTTTAGTTTTCGAATGTGATTTAAGCCGCCATCGCACACGATGACAAAATCATCGGAGCGAAGGAAGGTGCGGATTTTTCTGAAATTTTTGATGGGGGCAGCCCCGATTATAACACAGCGGCCTGACATTTATACTGGAGTGCCTGTACTTTCATCATCAGAATGAGCAGCTGACTGCGAAGCTTCTCCGGCCCCTGACTTAGCTCCATCTGAGGAAGCACTTTCGGAAGAAGCAGACTTTTTCTTTCTGCCAAAAATGGACTTCTTCTCTTTTTTTTCGCTTTTTTCTGGAGAGGCATCCCGCTTGATTTTAAAGTCAAAGAGGGTTTTTGACTCGGTTTCTGCTTTTTTTGACTCGGAAGCACTTTCGACATTTTTTGCCTCAACCTTTGGAGCCTTTCGTTTTCTACGCCCGAAAGTAAAAGGCAACATAACAATAAGGCCAATAGCGAAAGAAATGATTACAGTCATAAAGACAGGCACATCCTTAAAAGTGTGGATGATAAAAGTGATGTCGCATTTGTTGTCGAGATTCACGCCTGCAAAAATCGTGACAAGAATCAAAAGAATGATAGTTCCGATAAGTTTTATTGGCATTTTTTGCTCCTTTTGAATTTCTCACAGAGCTTAAGAGGACACAGAGAGAATTCATAATATGAAAATTTCTCTGTAGCCCCATTCTCCCTGTGAAAATTTTATATTATTTCCCCTCTAAAAGTATTGCCGTTTAAGCTTGTTATTTTAACTTTAACGAAGGTTCCAATCAGTTTTTTGTCTGCCTTGAAAGCTACCCGTTCATTCTGCTCGGTTTTGCCCAGAAGTTCCGATTCGTCGTGTCGGGAAACAATGTCGCAGAGAACTTCGATTGTCTCGCCAATTCGCTTTGACATGACTTCGGTAGTGTGCTTGGACTGCAAGTCGATGACTTTCTGCAAGCGGGCTTTTTTTTCTTCGACTGGAATCTGGTTTTCGTATTTGGCAGCTGGAGTTCCTTCCCGCGGGTTGTAGTAATACATAAAGCTGGACTCGAATTTGACTTCTTCCATGAGGGAAAGAATATCCTTAAACTGCTCCTCGCTTTCTCCTGGAAAGCCAACCATTAAATCAGTAATGAGCTGCACTCCGGGAAGTGAAGCCCGCAATTTTTTTGTAAGCTCAATGAATTCTTCACGGGTGTTTTTGCGATTCATGCGCTTTAAAATTTCATTGTTTCCATGCTGAGCGGCAATATGGAAGCCCCGGCAGACATGAGGATTATTTTTGATGACTTCGATTAATTCATCAGAAAAATCGTTGGGATTTGAAGACTCGAATCTAACCCACTTGATAGTAGATTTAGTCTCGTCGATGTGGCGGCAGATTTTTTCCAAAAGCTGGGGGAAAGAGGTGCCGTCCTCGCCCTTGTAAGCGTTTACATTCTGCCCCAAAAGTGTGATTTCCTTGACATTTGCCTTGGTGAGGAAGTCGATTTCGGCTAAGATTTGGTCTACCCGGCGACTTACCTCACGACCACGTACATAGGGAACAATGCAGTAAGTGCAGAAATTGTTGCAGCCATGCATAA
>DGTW01000314.1 GCA_002393835.1 Treponema sp. UBA4326 | reverse complement strand
ATATGAGCCACGAAATCCGCACGCCAATCAACGCAATTCTTGGCATGGACGAAATGATTCTGAGGGAAAACACCGGAGAAGAGATTCATCAGTATGCCATGAACATCAGATATGCAGGAAATTCCCTTCTTTCCATCGTAAACGACATCCTTGACTTTTCGAAAATTGAATCCGGGAAAATGGAGCTTTTAAACGAAAATTACGACCTTTCTGCCATTCTTACCGACATAATCGTTATGATTTCAGAAAGGGCAAGGCAAAGAGACCTGGACTTCATCATAAAAGTGAATCCAAATATTCCCCGCTATCTTATCGGCGACTCCCTTAAATTCAAGCAATGTATCCTAAACCTGCTTTCAAATGCCGTAAAATACACTGAACAGGGACACATTGAGCTATTCATTGGCTTTTCAAGAGTCTTCAACGAAAAAGAGCCTCCTTCCGTACTTCTTACCGTAAGCGTTGAAGACACAGGAATCGGCATTAAGAGCGAAGACATAGACAAGCTATTCACGGCCTTTGAGCGAATCGAAGAAAACCGTAACCGAACAATCGAAGGCACGGGTCTTGGAATGAACATCGTTCAGAAACTCCTCGCCCTTATGAACAGTCGCCTGGATGTAAAAAGTGAATATGGCAAAGGCTCACGATTCTCTTTCTCCATCAATCAGCAGGTTTACAAGGACGAACCGCTGGGCGACATTACCGAAAGCTACAAAAAACTGCAGGACTCCGAGCAAAAGTACAAGGAAAGACTTATCGCACCTGACGCAAGGATTCTCTTCGTGGATGACACCGAGATGAATCTTGCGGTCATAAGGGGACTTTTAAAATATACGAAAATCCAGATTGACACCGCCACATCCGGAAAAGAGGCAATCGAAAAAGTCCGCCAAAATGACTACCACATTCTTTTCATCGACCACAGAATGCCCGAAATGGACGGAATCGAAACCCTTACGGCCATGAAGAAAATGAGCGACAATCTCTGCATAAACCGCCCCTGCATTGCTTTGACCGCAAACGCAATTTCTGGGGCAAAAGAAATGTACATCAATGCAGGTTTTGATGATTACCTTTCAAAGCCAGTCACGCCGCTTGAACTGGAAAAAATGATTCGGAAATACCTCAATGAAAACCTTATCCTCAATTCTGACGGAAGAGAAACAGCAGAAAATACTGATGACGAAAGTCCTGAATCAAACTGGGACACTTTCTTCAATATTGAAGGAATCGATAAAGCTGCTGGCCTAAAATACTGCGGAAGCCCTGAAATTTACAAGGACATGCTTATCAGATACGGAAAGGCCATCGAAGAAACGGCAGGAAGCCTAGCAAATCTCGCAAAAGAAGGCGACATCAGCAATTTCAGGATAAAAGTCCACTCCCTCAAAAGCACTTCCAGAATTATCGGTGCGGGAGAAATATCAGAACGGGCAGAAGAGCTAGAAAAAGACGCAAGCGAGGAAAATACGGCAGCCATACAAGAAAAATTGCCGATTTTGCTAACTTTATACAGAAAATATCTAGATAAATTTAAGAAAATTATGGATAATGAAGAAAATTCAGAAAGTATTAATAAACCGTCTTTATCCGCAAAAGACTTTTTGGCAAAACTTGGCGACTTATCTTCAGCCGTAGAAGATTTCAACAGTCTTGAGGCCGACAAGTGGCTGGAAGATATTTCCAAGTATTCTATTCCAAAAGAATTTTCTTCAGTTTTCGCAAAAATCGAGACAGGTATACAAAACATCGATTTTTATGGGCTAAAGGATTTCCTTAAGGAATTTATCTCTAAATCGGAGGGATAATATGATTATAAAATCAGAAAAAGAAAAAAAAGAAAAAACCGAAATTTATGTAGTCGCTGAGCATAAAAAAATGATTGTTCAGAATCTCATCCGGGAGCTGAAAGGCAACGAAATTGATGTAAAATGCATCGGCACGGACTTCACAGAGGTCAATTTTTTGCCAAATTTAGCCATCCACATTGTTGTTTGTCTTTCTGAAGAACTTGATGTGAATGTCTACCGGGTCTTAAAAAACAAAGCACTTAAAAATGGGGCACACATTTACTTTTTGGGAAACCAAAATGTCCTTTCAATCGAAGAAGAAGAAATTTTTAAGGCAACACCGGCTTTCTCATTTTCAGGCTGGCCGGTTAACATAAACCTCCTGCTGCAAGCCATCGTATGGAATGAGCGGACAAAAAAACGAATTCTTGTTGTAGATGACGATCCAATGCTCCTGAGGAACATAAAAAACTGGCTGGCCAATGACTACGAAGTTTACATGGTAAATTCGGGATTCATGGCCCTGGACTTTGTAATAAAGCATCCGATAGATTTGATTCTTTTGGATTATGAAATGCCTGGCATGGACGGTCCTGAAGTCCTAAAAAGACTCAGGCTGCAAAAGCAGTTTGAGACAATGCCGGTAATTTTTCTTACTGCCAAAGACGACAGGGAATCTGTACTAAAGGCAATGGAACACAAGGCCAACGGCTACATACTCAAAAGCCGGCCGCCCCAGGAAATTATCACCGTAATAAAAGATTTTTTCAAAAAATACATAATTGATATAGAGAATCTTCAATAAAATGAAAGAAAACTCACGAGATAACAAATTCTACAAAGACGGCCTTTATTTTGGCTGTCAGCGCTGCTCATTCTGCTGCGGCCACTCACCGGGTTTCGTCTACCTTTCTTTACGGGATTTGACAGCCCTCCGCACACACCTGAACATGAGCGTCACGGCTTTCGTGCAAAAATACTGCCGCTGGGCCGACTACTATGAGGGCGAGCAGGTTCTTGCCCTTCTCGAAAAAAAGAACTACGACTGCATTCTCTGGGAAAACGGCTGCTCCTGCTACGAGGCCCGTCCTGTCCAGTGCTCAACCTACCCCTTCTGGTCATGGATGGTCAAGGACAAGGAAATGTGGGAAGAATGTGCCAGAGACTGTCCCGGCATGAACAACAAGAATGGCAAGCTCTGGACTTACGAGGAAATCGAAGCCAACAAAAATGCCTACGATGCAAATAAACCTCTCTACAGGAGAGAGGTCGAAAAAATGATGGAAGAAGAGAAATCTTAACAGAAAGACCCGGCCTTTACCTTTTTGCCAACATTCGGTTGGTGAGCTTTGTTCCGGCAAACTGTATCAAGGCAACCATAACGATAATCACGATTACGGAAGCAATCATTACATCGGTGCGGAAGCGCTGGTAGCCGTAGCGGATTGCCAGGTCGCCAAGTCCGCCGCCGCCCAAAGTGCCTGCCATTGCCGAATAGCTGACCAAATTGATGACGGTAAGCGTAATTCCAGAAACCACCGAAGGCATGGCCTCGGGAATGAGAACCTTGTAGATTATCTGCCAGTTGGTTGAGCCCATGGCCCGGGCTGCCTGCACTACTCCAGGATCCACTTCGTTTAAGGCCGTTTCCGTAATTCTGGCAACAAAGGGAGCCGCCGCAATCGAAAGCGGGATAATCGTAGCTGCCGTGCCGATTGCCGTTCCCAAAATAAGGCGGGTAAGCGGCAAAAGCACAATCATCAGAATTACGAAAGGAAAAGAGCGCAAGACATCGATAATGCGGCTCAAAACCAAATTGAAGCCGGGTTTTGGCGTAATTCCGTATTTGTTCGTGACATTCAAAAGAACACCCAGCGGAAAGCCAATAAGAATTGCGAAAATCGTAGAAAAAAAGACCATGAGAAGGGTCTCAAGTGTCGAAGTTCCAACCAGTTCTAAAATTTGTTCCATACAATAGCTCCATAGAATATCATACAAATGCACCACACGGATGTGGTGATAAAGCAAAGAGAGAATTTTCTGAAAGGAAATTCTCGCACGAATCAAAAATTACATGGATGTAATTTTTGTTCGCTGTACCCTGACATTGTTTTGAACCAAACTTTCAACGGCCTTTTCTATAGCGGCGTCTTCTCCAATTATGTCACACTCCATGTAGCCGACATCTTCATCTGGCAAATGGCTTATTCCTGCGGCGAGAATATTGAAGCTGACTCCACAATCTCTGGTAATTCGGCTCAAAATCGGCTCTCCTGTTGTCTGACCAACAAAATGCAGGAGATAACCGCCTTTTTTTTCGCTCCATTTTACTATGTCGCCGCTGCGATTTTCTGCATTTGACTGGGAAGCAATGTTCTTGATGAAGTCCCTTGTTGTCTGAGTCTTGGGATTCGTGAAAATTTCTTTTACGCAACCTGACTCAACTACCTGTCCGTTTTCAACCACGACTACATTGTCACAGGCATCCCGCACGACTTCCATTTGATGGGTAATCATAACGACGGTGAGATTCATCTTTTTTTGAATTTCCTTGATGAGACTCAAGATTTGCCGTGTGGTATTGGGGTCAAGGGCACTGGTTGCTTCGTCACAAAAAAGAATGCTCGGTTCCGTGGCAAGGGCTCGGGCAATGGCCACCCTCTGCTTTTGTCCGCCGCTTAATGTGCTGATTGGAACATTGATTTTGTCTTCCAGGCCGACAAGCCCCAGCATTTCCTTTACGCGCGGAAGGATTTTTGCTTTTGGCCAGCCTGCGATTTCCATTGGATAGGCAACATTTTTCCCAGCTGTTCTTGAAGAAAAAAGATTAAAATTCTGGAAAATCATGCCTGTTTTACGCCGTTGCTGAATGAGTTCTTTTTTAGAAAGATTATCAACCCTCTTTTCGTCATAATAAACGGCACCGCTATCCGGCCGCTCCAGAAGGCTTACCAGGCGGACAAGGGAAGACTTACCTGCCCCGCTCTTACCGATAATGCCGAAAATCGTGTTTTCTGGAATATCAAGGGAAATTCCTGCCACTGCCTGAACGGAAGATTTTCCGCTCTTGCTGACAGAAGTATATGTTTTATGCAAATCTTCAAGCTTTATACGCATGAAGACATTCTAGCATAAAAAAAGAAAACCGCCAACTTCTGGCGGTTTATAGTTTGCCGGGTCTTCATACTCAATGAAGGGCAATTAATGGTATCCTGCTTGACCGCAGGTGGAGTGTTATTTAGAACAAGACTCCCTAGGAGTCAGACCTCTTTGTCGGAAATTGCATAACGCCTCCTTATCGTGAAGCGGGTGTGCGTCCTCATCTCGCTCCTCACTACAATTTAATAATAACACACATTCCCCATAATGCAAGCAAAATTTGCAAAAAAATTGAAAAAAAATCCAAAATTTTTTAAAATACCTCATGCAAAATCAGTTTTCACGCACAGAAATTCTGCTGGGGGCAGCGGCCCTTGAAAAGCTAAATAAATCCAGGGTCGCAGTTTTTGGCGTTGGCGGTGTTGGCGGCTATGTAGCAGAAGCATTAGCCCGCAGCGGGGTCGGAAAAATCGACATCATCGACAAGGACACGGTCTCGCTCACCAACCTTAACAGGCAGATAATAGCACTTCACTCGACGATTGGAAAAGCAAAAGTCGATGTTATGAAGGAACGGATTTTAGACATAAATCCTGACTGCCAGGTGAAAACTTTCCAGTGCTTTTATCTCCCCGAAACAAAAAACCTTTTTGACTTTAAGAATTATGATTATGTGGTTGACGCAGTTGACACCGTTACTGCAAAAATCCAGCTGATTATAGAGGCAAAAAAAGCGGGAGTTCCGATTATCTCCAGCATGGGAGCCGGAAATAAACTTGACCCCACCCGCTTTGAACTTGCGGACATTTCCGAGACAAGCGTCTGTCCCCTCGCCCGGGTTATGAGGCAGGAGTGCAAAAAACGGGGAATTAAAGGCGTAAAAGTCCTTTACTCAAAGGAAAAGCCTGTTGAGTCCAGATTGAGCGATGAAGAAAAAAAATCAGCCGAGCAGAAAGGGAATGGCATTGCCCCAGGGAGCATTGCCTTCGTTCCTTCCGTAGCCGGGCTGATTATCGCAGGCGAAGTGATTAAAGACCTTACAGCTGCTTCATAAGATTAGCCATTTCGATTGCACCAAGGGCACAGTCATAGCCTTTGTTTCCGGCCTTGCTGCCAGCCCTCTCAATGGCCTGCTCGATATTCTCCGTGGTGATTACGCCGAAGAGAACAGGAACTCCGTTCTTAAAGCCTGCCTGAGCCACGCCTTTTGAAACTTCGGCGCAAACATAGTCGTAGTGGCTTGTTGAGCCTCGGATAACGGCACCAACGGCAATCACAGCGTCATATTTTTTGCTTGCGGCCAGCTTGTCACAGATTACAGGAATCTCGAATGCACCCGGAACCCAGACAGCCGTGATGTTCTTTTCTTCGACACCGTGGCGGACAAGACCGTCAACGGCACCGCCGAGCAATTTGTTCACGATGATTTCGTTAAAGCGGCTTGCTACAATAGCGACCTTCATTCCGGCCGGAGCGACCAGTTTTCCTTCGATTAAGTTGATTTCGTTCATGTAATTCATTCTCCATAATATTGAATACAATTCTACTGCATTATATTGCATAGCCCATGATTGTTTCAATCTTTTTAAGCACTTAAATCAGGGTCTCCGCATTATAAACCGT
>DGTW01000320.1 GCA_002393835.1 Treponema sp. UBA4326 | reverse complement strand
GTTTGCCGCTCACGCGGCAGCACAAAACGAGTGTTTCCGTAAGCCGTTTCGCTCCCTTGCGCCATTTTCAATATAAAATCGTTTATAATGCGGGTCCCGAACAGGCTCCCCAGAAAGACTTCCCCCTCCCTTGTATTTTTGCTATACTGTTTCAATTTTATTTGGTGAAAAAACAGGAGAAAATCATGGCATTTTATTTTTCTGAGCCGTCTCACACTTTCGGTGAGTACCTTTTGGTTCCGGGCTATTCTAGTGCGGAATGTATTCCTGACAACGTTAGCTTGCGCACGCCGCTCGTTAAGTACAATAAAAAGGCCGGCGAGGAATCTCCGCTTTCAATGAATATCCCTATGGTTTCTGCCGTTATGCAGGCTGTTTCGGATGACAAAATGGCTATTGCACTTGCAAAAGAGGGTGGAATCAGCTTTATTTATGGAAGTCAGTCTATCGAAGATCAGGCCGCAATGATTGCCCGGGTCAAGGCTTACAAGGCAGGCTTCGTTACTTCTGACTCAAACGTTCGCCCGGATCAGACTCTGGAAGAAGTCATCGCTTTGAGCGAAAAGACCGGTCACTCAACTTGTGCCGTAACAGAGGACGGAAGCGCACACGGAAAGCTCGTTGGTATCATCACCTCAAAAGACTTCCGCATTTCTCACTGCAAGCCAAATTCAAAAGTTTCTGAATACATGACTCCTCTTGCCGACATGGTAACAGGTCAGGAAGGAATCACTTTGAGCGAGGCAAACGAGATTATCTGGAACAAAAAGGTCAATCAGCTTCCAGTCGTCGATAAAAACGGCAATCTTGTTTCTTTGATTTTCCGAAAGGATTACGCAACTCACGACACATACCCTCTTGAATTGCTCGACGCAAAACACCGCTACATTGTTGGTGCCGGAATCAACACCCGAGACTACATGGAGCGTGTTCCAAAATTGCTTGAAGCAGGAGCTGATGTTTTCGTTTTGGATTCAAGCGAAGGCTATTCTTACTGGCAGGAAAAGGCTCTCAAAGACATTCACGAGAAATTCGGCAAGGATATAAAAGTCGGTGCCGGTAATGTTGTCGATGCAGACGGATTCAACTTCCTCGCAGAAGCAGGCGCAGACTTCATCAAAATCGGTATCGGTGGCGGTTCAATCTGTATCACTCGCGAACAGAAAGGCATTGGTCGCGGTCAGGCTACGGCTACAATCGAAGTCGCAAAAGCTCGTGACGAATACTACAAAAAGACTGGCATTTACATTCCAATCTGTTCAGACGGCGGCATCGTTCACGACTACCACATCACACTTGCCCTTGCAATGGGAGCAGACTTCGTTATGTTGGGCCGCTACTTTGCCCGCTTCGACGAGTCTCCTTCAAACAAACTGGTCGTAAACGGCAACTATGTCAAAGAGTACTGGGGCGAAGGAAGCAACAGGGCTCGCAACTGGCAGCGCTATGACCTCGGTGGCAAAAAATCAATGGCCTTTGAAGAGGGTGTTGATTCTTATGTTCCTTATGCCGGCCACTTGCACGACGGCGTTGGCATGACCCTCCGCAAGGTTACTCACACAATGTGTAACTGTGGCGCCCTTTCAATCCCTGAATTGCAGGAAAAGGCCAAGCTCACGCTGGTTTCTGCAGTTTCAATCACAGAGGGCGGCGCACACGATGTCATCGTAAAGAACACATCAATGCAGTCTTGAAACAAAAAATCCATCCATGGATTTTTTGTTTCTGACGAGAATTTTCTTTTAGAAAATTCTCGCTTTGCTTTTACCCCGCATCCCTGCGGGGTTCTGCGGGACATTGCCGATTCAGCTTGTCCCGCTTTTTTTGTCTTCTGGCGGTCTTCTGTCAAAAATCTGACTCAGACCGCTTTTTTATTTACTTTATTTCAGAGACGGAGTATAGCCAAGGATTGCCTCCACATTGCCGTAGAGTTTGGCTTCAGCGGCAGAAAGTGAAGCTGCATCCTTGATTTGTCCTGCGGCATTTCCGCTCAAGTTCTGTACTCGGAAGAATGCTTTTTCGGCAGTATTTACCGCATCCCAGTCTTTCCAGGGGCTTGTGTTTACAGCTGTAAGAATCTGACAATTCAAGTAAACGGTCTTTCCAACCATTGTATCGCCTGTTGCAGAACCACCAACCCAAGTTCCGCGAGCCAGCGTGACTTTTTTGCCGTCGGGGTTATCCTCAAATGCATCGTGAGCTTCGATGATACAATCCTTGAAGACATAGCCATTTGCGTATTGTGCGCTAGATTTGTAGCCAGTGTCAGCTCCTGCTGCCGCAACGATGATTGCACCGTTGTTGTATTTGAGCGAGAAGATGTGGCAGTTATCGAACACACATGTTGCTCCCCCGCAAATATAATCGACATCACCTTCGACATAGCTGTTCTTCATATAGATTCGGCCTGAGCGGAAGTAGAGGGTGTCCTGCTGACCGAGGAAGACACAGTTATCGATGTAACATTTGTCAACGCCCTTGATTGCGAGTGCGATTGAGCGTCGTTCTGAACCGCCCCAGAGTTTGTTCCATTCAGCACCCTTGTTGTAGAATGTGATGTTGACCGCATTGAAGTAGCAGTTTTCGACCGGTTTTTCTGGAATTTCAGCCACGGCTCCAGGCTCCGTGTTTGTGCCCTGTGGCAAAAGATTGACTTCTACAAGGAGGTTTCCGTTGATTCCGCCAGTGTCAGCCTCGTAACCATAGATGATTGTTTTGGCAGGATCAGTTCCAATGAGGGAGATTCCTGGCTTCGTAATCAAAAGTTTTTCCTGATAAGTTCCCGGCATGATTTTAATTGCAGAATTTGCAGGCACCTTTTCGATTGCCTCTGCGATTGTCTTGTATGTGCCCTTGGCACCGCTTGCATCTACTGTAGCCGCAAAGCTCATATCAGGTGTGGCCGGATTTCGCACGACTTTTTCGACCTTTGCCCAGCTCGTAGCAAGCTCATCGAGGTTGATTGTGCCGTTTTCGATTGTCGCAGGGTCATCCCAGTCATCAGCCTTACCGACTTCTTTTCCGAGAATGTTAATTCCTGCAGGTTTTTTGGCCGGTCGTCGGCTTGCAGGCCCCGGATCTTTTGTAACAGGATTTGAAGTGAGGTCAGCCTTGAGTTTTTTGCCTAACTCTTCTGTTGAAAGGCCGGAAATATCTTCGTCAAGGACAACGAGGAGATAAGCGTAGCGGCCAAATCCGTTCGTAGAGCCGTCATTTTCACCAAATTCAAGGAAGTTTCCAGGTCCTTCCATTGTGTTCCAGTCGATTGAAGTCATCGTGTCGGCAAAATTAACTTTTTTGCAGGTATCTGAGTGGAAAAGTTTGCCGTCAATGTAGCACTGAGCCGTCATTTTTTCTGGTGACTCAATATCCCAGACAAAGCGATATTCGTGCCAGTCAGAAACGATGTTAAGCCTCTGACCCTTTGCCGTACCGTCCGAAGTGAGGCGCACCATTGATTTTGAGCCTTTAATCTGATTTGAGGCATTGTGACGCAACATCGACCTGTAAGCGCCGTTCTGCAAATAAGCGAAGAAAATTCCGTAAGGAGTAAGCGGATTGTCCGGGTCTACAGCGCCCTGAGCACGGAAGACCAGCGTGACTTTCTTTTCGTTTCCTGTGAGCGGAAGTATGAGAGCGTCATTTTTTCCGTCGAGGGTGTTGATTTTGAGAAGGCGCTTTTTGTTAATTGAGCCTTCGATAAGAGAAAAATGGCTGGCGTAATTGTCGCTCACCTGCCAGCCTGCTTTGTTCAAGTCCTTCAGGACATTTTTTTTGTTGCCATTGCCCGGAATGTAAAGGTTCCAGCCAGAAGTCGGCTTGAGATTTCGTTTTATCTCTTTTGCCGAAACAGAAAAAAGCGTTCCCGCAGCAAGAAAAGAAGCAAGAACGATTTTCAGTGATTTTTTCATAGTTCCTCCATTTTTTATGAATAGAACTATTATACACCAGTTGAGGGAAAAGAAAAGAAAATTAGGCTAAAAGTTCAGGGGAAAAACATTATGTTTAATTTGTAGTAAAAATGGCGCGAGGAAGCCATTTTTACTCTAGTATGGTGATTTCTACCCTGCGGTTTTGTGCGCGACCTTCTGCCGTCTCGTTTCCGGCAATCGGCTTGTTTCCGCCGTGTCCCTTGCAGATAAATTTTCCAGCCGCAATTCCCCGCACCGAAAGCTCCTGAGCGATTTTCTTTGCCCTTAGCTCAGAGATTTTTTGCTCACCGCCAGGATTTCCGACTGCGGCAGAATGGCCTTCGATAAGGAATTGAGAATTTGGGGCAAGTTTCAGGACTTCGGCAATTTCGTCCAGCCGGATTTTTTCGCTGGGAAGAATTTCATCGCTGTCCGCCTTGAATTTTATATCACGCACAGAAAGGCGGAGGCCGGCCGGCGTTTCCTCAAAAACCATGTTGTTTTTGGGAGCTATGGCTGACGGCGAGCCTATTGTTTCCACAGGCTTTTTTTCCGTCAGGCTGGAGATAACGGCAGCCTTTTCGCTGGCATATTCTGAATGTCGGTCATTTTTAACTTCAGTCTCTGCAGGCAGGCCCTGGGAACTTGTGGCTGCGGCAAGAATCGGCTGCTTTTCTTCAGCAGGCTTTTCTTCGCTTGCAGGCGGAGTTTTTGACTCTGCGATTCGGTTGAGTGCATGAATCAGCTTGCTCCTGTCAATTACAGGCGGATATTCCGTAAACATGGTGATTCTTCCTTTAAAATTTACCTGCATTCCGTCGATGTAAACAAAAGTCTCGTCAACAGTGTCGCTGATTAAAATTGCTTCGCCCGTGGAAGCACGGACGATTATATCCGCATTGTGGCTTCCGGCAGCTTTTTGCAGGCTTGCGTCCCCCCGGGGGTCTCCGTCAAAGCCACTTGAACTGTAATTTGTCCTCCAGGAAGCCTTGATTCTGAAAACATTTTCTTCTTTGTAAACTTCCGGGCCAACAAAAGTATATCTGACAAAAATCGGGATTCTGGTAAAGCGGCCTTTGTTGAGCGGATCCACAGCCCTCTCGGCTTTTGCGCTCCATGAGTCACCGGGATTAAGCTTGTCCGTGGCGTAAGACGGAAAACTTCGGAATGATGGGTAGCCATTGTCCTTTATCATGGTCATCTGGCCTTCCGGTGAAATCTTAAAAACTGAAGGAATTGCATCGTGAATTCCCGCCATCGTTGCCTGGGAATTTCGCAGGGTTTCTTCCATTACGAAGAAATTTCCATCGTACCAGCGGTCTGCTTTTGAGGCACGAGCTCCTTCTGGCGGGTTTGACCGGCTAATAAAAGAACGGACTTCCCGGCTGGTCAAGCCTGAGTATTTACCGTTCACATAGCGTCGCAAATCGGTGCGCTCAACCAGCGTGTAGCCTGAATTACCTGCATAAGCAAGTTGTGTCTGAGAAAAAGCCAGTCCGCCAAAAAACGAGAAAATTCCGATGATAAGTGCAAGTCTCTTCATGCCCACATTATCGGCAGATTTTTATAGCGCACTTAACTAGCAACAGGCTTTCCGCAGTTCCGCTATCGCTCCATTGCCTTGCGGCAACTTACGCTGCTCCAATCCTGGCGCGACATTTTTTTACATATCCACTGAGACTGCTTTTACGTAGTTATAAACAATATCGCCGCTCATTATTGCACTTACATACTGGCCCGTAACCGTAATAATGTCGCCTTCTTTTGGCAATTTTTCGCCAAAATCATATTTGAATTCTATTCCTTGCTGACAGCAGGCAAGGGCATCGCTTATGATTACCGCATAGGCAGTTCCGCCATTTGCCGTGGGAGAATTCGGATAAAGAGCAAAATTTCCCCTCATTTTTATGAGTTTGTCATCGTAAATTTCAGGCTCAATCATCATGTCAAAAACCTGGGAATAGACCATGTTGGAATTCATCTCTGTGAGGTCGTAATCAATTTTTGCGCCGTCAGCACTAGCCGTCTTTTTTGCAGAAATTGCTTCATTTGCAGCAATGGCCTCTTCTTCAATTGTCCGGGCATTCTCTGGAATCGAAAAGCTCGTTTCTATGACAGCCTTTTCCCTGCAGGAGAAAAGAGAAAAAATAAGCAAAACGCAAGGGATTGTAAGGGTGCGAAGCCTTGGGTGCGCCCGATTCAGAACTTTTAATTTACGATTTTCAAGTTTCAATTTTCAGCTCCTTACTTTTCCAGCAATGTAAAATGCGATGAAGGCTAGTAAATCTGCCGCAACGATTGTGGAGCCGACAGGCGTACCAGCGGGAACAGATATTAAAAGGCCTGCCAAAGCGCATGTGACGCTTATTATCACAGAGCAGATTGTTACGCTCTTGAAGCTTTTAAAAATCCTCATTGCAGAGAGAGCCGGAAAAATCACCAGGGCTGAGATGAGAAGTGAGCCGACAAGATTCATCGCAAGTACGATAATCACGGCAATGATGATTGCAATCACGAGGTTGTAAACGCTGGCGTGTGTGCCGACGGCCTGGGCAAAGGCTTCGTCAAAAGTAACTGCGAAAATTTTGTTGTAAAAAACAATGAAGGCCGCAATTACGATGACTGAAAGAGCCGTGCAAAGCCAGACTTCGCCTTTTGTCAGAGTAAGGATGGAATATGAGCCAAAGAGCGTGGAACAGACATCCCCGGAAAGATTATTCGAAGGCTTGAAAATGTTCATTATCAAATAGCCTAAGGCAAGGGAGGCCACGCTAATCATGGCAACGGCGGCATCTCCCTGAATTTTGGTATTTTTGCCTGTGCGGAGGAGAAGAATGGCCGCAATCACCGTTACGGGGAGAACCAGATACATGTTGTTGGTAAGATTTAAAACAGCGGCCACAGACATTGCTCCAAAAGCCACATGGCTCAGTCCGTCACCGATAAAGCTGAATCTCTTGAGGACAAGGGTAACGCCCAGCAAAGAGGAGCAGAGAGCAACAAGGATGCCAACGATAAAAGCTCTTTGTACGAAAGGAAAATTAAAGTGAAATGTGTTTATTATTTCCTGAAGCATTTATATTCTCCTTCCGATTATCTTCTGAATTTGTCCGTTACAGTCAGGGCAAGTTGTTTTGTGGATGAACTCGGCCTTCGTCCCGAAGAAAATGCTGTCGCCTATATGAAGGACATGACTGGCATAACGAAGGGCAGCTTCGACATCGTGGCTTATCATTATGATTGTGATTCCTTCCTTGTGAAGGCTTTCGATAAGGGCATACATTTCTTCCTGGGCCTGGGGGTCAAGGGCGGAAACCGGCTCGTCCAAAAAGAGCATTTTTTGCGTGGCGCATAAGGCACGCGCAAGGAGAACTCGCTGCTGCTGACCGCCAGAAAGTTCCCTGTAGCATTTTTTTGCAAGATCAGTGATTCCCATTTTGGCCATGGCACGGGCAGCAAGAAGGTGCTCGCTCTTTATGTAAAAAGGCCTGCGACCGCAACGCGACTGGCAGCCCGAAAGCACGATTTCCCGGACACTGGCAGGGAAGTCCTTTTGAATCATGGTTTGCTGGGGAAGGTAGCCAATTTCGTCTGCAAGAAGGCCGTCTCCCGTGGTGATTTTTCCGTCTAGCGGCTTAATCAGGTGAAGGATAGTCTTCATAAGGGTAGATTTTCCGCTGCCGTTTTCGCCCAGAATGCAGAGATAGTCTCCAGCATTCACCGAAAAAGAGAGATTTTTGATAATTACCTTTGAGTCATAGCCCAAAGTAAGGTTTTCACAAGTCAGCTGTGACAATTTTCTTCTCCATAATTCTATCCACAGATTTCCACCGATTTTCACAGATTTTCATATAAGAAAAATTATAATCTGTGTTCATCTGTGCCAATCTGTGGATTATTTTAACGCTTCCAGATTTGCCCGCATTACTTCCAGGTAGTTTTTGCCTTTCTGGGCTTGTTTTAAGGTGGTAGACTGCATTGAGTCGAGGACGACGATTTTGCAGTCCTTAACGCCTGCACTTGAAACTACAGTGCGGGCGATTTTTTTGTCCGCACTTTCCGTGACGAAGACTTTCTCTGAATTCAAATTGTGAACTTTTACTGAGAGAAAGGCGATTGTATCAAAGCTGGCCTCGGTTTCGGCAGAACAGCCGGCAAAAGCCGCATAATACTTTAGCCCGAACTCATCGGTGAGATAGCGGAAAGGAAAGCGGTCACAAACGACGATTGTTTTGTCACCGAAAGCACCTGTGTATTCCTGCTTTAGGGCGGCGAGTTTGTCTACATAGGCCACAAGATTTGCCATGTAAGTCTGGGCGTTGGTCTCGTCTTTTTCCATTAAGGCTCGGGCAATTTCATTCGAGACGGCAATGGCATTGTTAAGTGAAAGCCAGACATGCTCATCATATTCCTCTTCGTCAGCTGGATGACCAGCAAGATGGGCTTGTGAGCCATGCTCTTCCTCGTGAGCTTCCTGCATTCCCTCAACAAGCTCTTCTTTTTTGACAAAGCCCTTCAGAACATCCATAAGATTTATGACCAGCATTTTTTCATTGGAGGCATTTTTTAAGGCGGATTCCACCCAGGCATCTGACTCCCCGCCCACATAGATGAAAATGTCAGCGGTGGAAATTTTAACGATGTCTGCCGCTGAAGGCTGATAAGAATGCATGTCAACGCCGTCTTTTAAAAGCAAGTCAACATAGACTGACTCACTGGCTGCGGCAATATTTTTTGCCCAGTCATAGGCAGGAAAAACCGTGGCAAGGATAGAAATTTTGCCTTCACTTGCGGAAGAGGCAGATGCCGCAGATTTCTCGCGACAAGAAGAGAAAGATAAAATCAAGCACAGACAAAAGAAGCCGAAAGAAGTCAATAATTTTTTTTTCATATAATAAAACTCCAGAAAAGACAATGTGCCAGGGATACGGAAGGCGCGTAGCGTTGGCAGGAAAGGAAGTTTCCTGCCAATGGAGCGTCAGCGGAACCTGTAGCAGCCCGACCCGCATAGCGGGTGGCACCCAAATTCTAATTTTTACCACAGTCGCGGCAAAGGCCGTAAAGGGTCGTTTCAGCACGGTTAATTTCAAAGCCGTCGGCAGCCTCAACATCGCTCACCAGTCTTTCAGTCTGCTCACTTTCCATGTGGAAGATTTTACCGCATTTGGTGCAGGAAAGATGGATATGATTTTTGCAGGCAGAATTGTCACAGAACTGGTAGAAAGATTCGTGACAGCCGGCCTTTGTTACCCGCTTGATTTTTTGCTCGGACTCAAGCTCTGCTATATTGCGGTAGACGGAGCTTTTGCTGATATTTTTGCCCGCCAAAGCCTCCGCGATTTGCTTTGCTGAAAAAGTCTTGTCGGGATTTTCGGTCAGGAAAGAAAGGAGCGCCGTGCGTTGCTCGGTGTTGTAAGTCATTTTAGTTTCCTCACAGTCTCTTGTCGCAATTTAAGAAACAGTCTCAAATTACTCTTTTTCTTTATCCATGTCAATATGGGAATGATTCTCAAAAACAAGGGGATTTTTAATTTTATTTACATTTGGAAATAATACTGCTATCATAAATAACCATGATTTAAAAACAATATATAGAGGGAAAAATGAAATCTAATAAACTTTTAAAGCTTTTTATCTCGCTTTTTTTTATTCTCTCCTGCATTTCCTGCAACAGGCTGTCAAAAGACCTTCACGACGGAACTTTTGTCGGCACAGGCAGAGGGCATAACGGAATTATTGAAGTAGAAATTCTTGTCGAAAATGGCAAAATCACTGAGGCAAAAATTATAAACGATCACGAAGCTTCTGAAATTTCAAGCAAGGCCAAAGACCATATTCTCGCAGCTTTCTTAAAAGACCAGAGCACAAGTATGCTTGATGTTGTAAGCGGAGCCTCTATCACATCCAACGGGCTTCTTGATGCTTTGGACATGGCTCTCGCCAAGGCCCAGGGCTATGAGACAACGACCGTTACCTACCACGATACATCTTGCGATATAGTTATTATTGGTGCCGGAAACGCAGGCTTAACAGCCGCAACGGAAGCGGCCAGAAATGGAGCCAATGTCATCGTTCTCGAAAAAATGGACACAGTTGGAGGAAACTCAAGGTTTTCCACTGGCGGTCTCAATGCCGCTTACACAAAGGAACAGGAAAGACTTGGCATAAAAGACTCAAAGACTTCCTTTTTCAACGATACCATGAAGGGCGGAAAATACATGAACGATCCGGCTCTGGTTCACAAGCTCGTTGACGAGTCTGCGGGTATCGTTGAGTGGTTGCAGCAGCCTTTTATCGGAGCAGATTTAAGTGATGTTGGTATTTTTGGCGGTTCAAGCCACAAGAGGGCACACAGGCCAAAGGGAGGCGGAGCTATTGGTGCACATCTTGTTCCCCTTCTCAGCAAAGCAGCTGTTGAAAACGGTGCCGAAATTCGCCTGAACAACAAGGTTATCGACATTATCGAAGAGAACGGAGCCGCAGTTGGAGTAACGGTTTCTTATTCAGGCGGAAAATACAATATCAGATCCAGAGCAGTAATAATTGCCAGTGGCGGTTTTGCGGCTAATCCAGATATGGTAGTAATGTATCAGGCGGCACTTGCAGGCTTCGGAACAACAAACCACAAGGGAGCCACGGGCGACGCTTTTGCAATGGTCAAAAAATTTGATGCAGAGCTCACCCAAATGGAATACATCCAGATTCACCCGACAGTTTCCACCAGCACAGGAATTATGGTCACGGAAGCTGTAATCGGAAACGGTGCCATCCTCGTTAACAAGAGCGGAAAACGCTTCGTAAATGAAAACGAGACAAGAGACATCGTTTCTGCCGCAATACTGAAGGGACCTGGCAAAATAGCTTTTATCGTCTTTGACCAGAAAGTCAGGGAATCATTAAAGGCCATAGAGGGCTATGCAGAGGCTGGAATGCTCATTCAAGGAGCTACTCTTACGGAACTTGCCGGAAAACTTGGAATCAATGAAACTGTTTTGGAAGAAAGCCTGAATAAGTACAATAAATTCCAGGCAGAAGGCAAAGATGAAGACTTTGGCAGAAATCCAAATTCGATGAACCATCAGCTTTCAAGAGCGCCTTTCTATGCTATTGAAGTCGCACCGGCAATCCATCACACAATGGGCGGCCTCAAAATCAATCCAAATGCTCAGGTCATGCGAAAAAACGGAAACCCAATTCCTGGCCTCTATGCTGCGGGGGAAGTAACCGGCGGAATTCACGGAGCTGAACGCTTGGGGGGCAATGCCGTAGCCGATGTCTGCATTTTCGGAAAAATCGCCGCAGACTCTGCCCTTAAATCGCTGAAGAAATAATTAAATACTAGTCTTTGTTGGAATCAACCCACTTTTGAATGCCTGCCACAACATCGGCATCGACCTGATGCTCTACACGGCAGGCATTTTCTTCGCACTGGTCTTCTGGAAGACCTGTGATTTTGCGCAAAAAAACAGTGAGCAATTTATGGCGGTTATAAATGTCCTCGGCCTTTTCCTTGCCCTTCGCCGTAAGTTTGAGCATATTTCCCATACCGAATTCAATGAAACCGTCTTTTTCCAGCAGTCCCATAGCCCGGCTTACACTGGGGCGAGAAACACCAAGTTTGTTAGCGACATCAACAGAGCGGACAAATCCGTTTTCAATCTGCAGTCTAAGTATGGCTTCGAGATAATCTTCACCGCTCTCGTACATAATACCCCCCGAATTTTTTGTTAGTTTATTGTAACAAATTAACTAAATAAAAGCAAAGGATTTTACTCCCAAAAACGATGTAAAATACGCAACCATATGCGATAAACCGCAACTGAAAAGTACAAAGAGCAAAATTTTCAAATTCACTATGAAATTTAATCCTTGGTTTAAATTTCCTATTAAAAAAAGGAGGATTTTTTCCTATGAAAAAAATCGTAAGCGCAGTCGCTATTACTGCAGTGGCATTCAGTGCTTTTGCTGCTGATTTGAAAGTTGCACAGGACATCAAATTCCAGCCAACAATCGCATCTTTTAACATCCCAAATGAGGGAGATACCGTTCAGACATGGTTCTCTATCCCTTCAACATTGAAAGATAGTGTATCTGTTACATTGACAGAAGGTCCAGTTGAAGCATTCCTCAAAACAGACTTCGCAACTGACAAAGTCGCTGTTAATACAGCCTATGCAAAAATCGGTGTCGGTGCGGCAAACTTCTGGGCATTCTACAACGATGCTCGTTACACAAACCGAGTCACAACTGACCAGAATGATCTTTCATTCATCGAGTCAAACTACACAGCTCCAGGCGGAATTCTTTTCATGGGTAAGCTTGGTGTAAACAACAAGGCAACTTTCGTTGCTGATTCAAAAGGCAAAATTAGCGCTCTTAAAGGTGTAGGTGTTGATGTTGACGCTCACGGCCTGTTGCAGGGATCAAAAAAACCAGCTTTCGTATTTGACTATACATTGGCAGATGTTTTGCCAGGAAAATTGCTGTTCAAGTTTGTAGCTAAATACAATGCAAATGTAGCAGCAAGCACAACTTATAGTGTCGCATCTGAAGTTAAAACGAAAGACGGAAAACTTGATTCAGACTACTATACACAAAACGGAGATACAATTGCAAAAGGCTCAGCCTACGATGCTGCGAGAACTTACTATACAGCAAAGACCACAGCTGCAAGTGGCTCTGGATGGGAAAAGGTTCCAGCTGCATTCACTTATCAGGTTTCTTATTCACAGGATGATCTTGGAAACATTGATTTGATTGCTAATGTCGATAAAGACAAGACTGCTTCTTTTGCAGGTTTCTACAACACAGCTAAAGTAATTGAGGCTTTGAACGCTACAGTTGGCTTCACATACGGTTTTGACAATCAGGATGAAGATGCTAAAGTTACCAACATGGCTGCAGACTTGCGTGCCCGCTATGCAATTAATGAAGCTTTGGCAGCTGGTGTTTATTTGAACTGGACAAGCACCAAGACTGGTGACAACGATGCACAGGGATTGGTAAGCACTGTATTAAATGCAAACTACAAAGTAAACGGAACTTTCAAGGCATTTGTTGAAGCTGGTTTGAACGTCCTCACCAACAGCGATGCTCGTAAGGTAGGTGGAACTCAGCTCGCAGCTCAGTTCGGCGGCATCATCACTCCATCTAAGGGCGCAACAATCACAACTGGTGTTCAGCTCGGTGTTACAGGAATCGGTGTTGAAGATGCATACAAATCTGCTAAGACAACAAATATCGCAATTCCACTTTCATTGCGTGTCAAACTGTAATCTAGTTTAGATTAAGAGTTCATCAGATTTAATTTTACACTATCAAAAAGAACGCCCCTTCAAAGGGTCGTTCTTTTTGTATTCATCTTATAGGCCTCGAAAAATAGGATTTAGTTATGTTTCATCGAACAATAATTTTAAACATATCCATCAATTCTAACCGTTGGCTTAAAAGTTTTATTAAAAAAGGAGGATTTTTTCCTATGAAAAAAATCGTAGCTGTAGCTGCGCTTGCCTCAGTGCTTGCGGGTGCTGCATTCTCTGCTGATATAAGTTTTTCTTATAAAGGCAGCAACTATTTTTCTTCAAGTGCAGGAAACTTGAACTATGACAGCCGAACCGACTGCATGTCATTGGGTATTTCTACTGCCGTAGCAGGGGCGGTCGTTGATTTTGACACTGAAAATGGTGCTTTTAAACAGGATCAATACTACGGATGGATGAATTTCCCGATTCCAACAGGAAATCTAGAGCTTACCGCAGGTGTCTGGTACTCTCGCCTTGTCAACCGAGTTATCACGGATGCGGGCGAACTTGATGACGAGGACTTCGAGCTTTATAAGCCGGGCGTTATCAAAGGTCTTGTCGGAAAAGACAGCGACAACCTCACGGAGAAAAAAATCGCTATGGTAGCCGCTTACACAAACAA
This sequence comes from Treponema sp. UBA4326, assembly GCA_002393835.1. Lineage (GTDB taxonomy): Bacteria > Spirochaetota > Spirochaetia > Treponematales > Treponemataceae > Treponema_D. Next base: position 15,598 of record DGTW01000320.1, on the reverse strand, counting down.
GGATTCTTTGCCGGGAACTCTTCTGGCAAAATTCGGTCTTGTAAAATCTACATACAATCCTGATGCCACTGCTGCGAATACGGCGAAAGAAAGCGGTGAAGTCACCGACGGGGATCCCTCCCTTTCGGCAGGTTTCGTAGGCGAGGTTATGTTTACAGTCGAGGACACAATCAAACTCAACCTTGCCGTAAAAAATTACACCAAGAAGAACTTTTCTCTGGGATTGTTCGTAAGCCCTCTTATGATTGAGAACCTTGATCTTACGGTTGGTGGCACTTTCGCAATGTGTAACGACTACTCAAAATACAATTCTGCAAACGGATCAGACCTTGAATGGTCAAACGGTGCAACTGAGTTCGCTCTTGATTTGAGAGCAAGATACAAACTCACTGATGCAGTTTCTTTCACGACAATGCACAACCTCTCAAGCTATGCTAACCTTCCTAGCGGATCTGATGTTGCAAAGAACCGTGAGTACGGCGACAACACTCTGATTCTCTGGGATATGTTCAACGTGAACTACAAGATGGACGAAAAAATCACTCTCGGCTGTACCTTGAACATGGTTTTCGACAACCTCGACTCTAACCACAGCTTTACAGGTGCTGACCTTACAACATCTCCATATATTGCTATTAAGGCGACTGAAAAAGCCACCGTCACAACAAGTCTCCGTGTTGCGACAACAGGGCTTAGAACTTCAGTCGATGGTAATGAGAATGTCAATGTGACTATTCCTGTCATCTTCTCTTTCAACTACTAACTTGATTATTGGAGGAAAAAGTAATGAAAAAAATAATCAGTGCAATCGCGATCGGCGCGATGGTTGCGGGGGGAGCATTCGCAGAACTTAAAGTTTCCCTCAACTACCGAAACGGAGCAGAACTTTTCAAATATGTAGACAAGGGAATGGACGGTCGAACGACAGATGATTACGGCAACACTTATGTCGACTCTGGCTACAACAACAACGGCTCTACCACAACATTCTTCAACCTTACGGGTTGGAACAGCGGCAAGGACAGCCTTGGTCTTACAGCGAGCGGTGACATTTTTACCGTAAAGGCAACTTTGCAGCCGACAATCGCTTCTAACAATATCATTTTCCACATTTTTGACGCTTCTGCAAAATTGCTCGACGACAATCTCACCCTTGAAGCGGGTTGGAACGGCGACGGTATTCAAGGCTTCCGCGTAAATAAATTCTCTAACGACGGAAACGAAGAGGGAAAAGTCGGCGAGACATTCAAGCTCGGTTCACTCTTCACAGGTTCTATCGGTCTTTGTGCCAACAACCAGATTTCATTCAACACAGGACGAAACTTTTTCGCACGTGCTGACTACAGAATCAATGTTGTTGACGGAGTGACTGTAAATGTCGCTGGTAACCTTATGTTCGATCGGGAGTGGGATACATCTTCTGAAAAGAACGACGGCAACCTTGATTGGAGCATATTCATCGACCCGAAAATCAACGATGTGCTCAACGCGGAGCTTTTCGTCAAGAGCGGTCGTGTCGGAAAAGCAGGAACGGACAAAGTTTCAAAATTCGTGACAGGTGGTTATGTTAGCCCGAAAATGGTTCCGCTTCTTAAAGACAGCGCAATCGGTGGTTCGGTCGTAATCTTGGATGGAAAGCTCCTTGAATACAACGCAGACTGGCGATTCAGATTTGATGTTTCAAGCGACCTGATGGTCACATACTTCGGAAAATTCGCAAAGCTCTCTTCAAAGGACAATTACTACCAGCCGGTTGACGGTGCCGCTGTCGGCGCTCTCGCAGGACTCACAGGATTCAACTCTTCACAGGCTTTGTGGAACATGATTAATGTGCGCTACAAGATAAACAGTCGATTCACAGGAATCTTTACAATCGGTGAGCTTACGGATCTTGACGACGGCTTCCACCTCGGACGCCAGAGCGCGGACGGAACACAGCTCTACGCTTACCCACATGTTCAGATTTATGCTTCTAAGAGTGCTACTGTACAGCTTGGTGCAGTCGCTGCATTCGGTGGTATTGGAGCACATGAGGACGCAAACAAAGATATTGATGTGATTATCAATATTCCTGTTATGTTCCGAATCAAGATGTAACAAAAATAGGAGGAAACAATGAAAAAGAATAAATTCTTTGCTCTTGCCGCTTCTTTTCTAGCCTTGGGCTTCGGCTTGGTTGGCTGTGATTCGGGAGACGGTGAGGATTCATATAACGAAGAAACACCAACAATTTGGGCAGAGCTCGAAGGAACTGCGACAACTTCGGTAACTGCAAAGTGGACTTTCGAGACAGACACTCTTCCAATAGGAGAAGCAGAAACCTCAATAAAAGGAAAAAAAATTCCTGCTAACAGCGGCGAAGGTGCAACTCTCGAGGGCGGAAACGAACTCAGTATCAAATGGGTTGCCCCAACTGGAACCGCGACCGAAGACACGGGCGCAAGCACTGGCCGTATTCAGGCATCCAACAAGACTGCTTCTCTGGCAACTCCAGAAAACGGCGCGATGCTCCTTCTTACAACAACGGCTGACACAAACATCACTGTTCGTGCAAAAGGTGCAGGCGCAGCTACAAGTGCTCGTATCTTCGTAATCCGCAAAAAAGGAAGTGAAGAGAACCTTGTTTACAAAGACAACTTGTATTCAGCAGGTTCAAAATTCATCGCATTCCACTTGAAGAATGCCCCAGCTGGAACTTACGAGATTTACTTCAACGGTTCGACAATTAGCGAAATTGATTGTAACTCAACAACAACTGTCACTGAGCCAAAAGCATATTCAAGCAATGATAATTTAACTTTGAGTGCAGCACCGACAAACGCTCTTGAGTCTTTGATTGACACCCATACATTCACATTAAACGATGCTGACGGTGATGTAACTGCCAGTGCTATATGGACTGTTATCGAGGGAAGCGACATTGCAACCGTAAAAGCCGGTGTTGTTTCTGCAAAATCTGCAAATTCAGCAGGAAAAGTAAAAGTTCGTGCAAGAATTGGAAGATTCTATAAGGATTCAGATGAATTCGAGTTCAAGGAGTGTGAAAAAACGCTTGCAATGACATTGATTGGCTCGAATATGCCAGCTAAAGATGCAAAAATCTTGAACTGGAATACAAGCACAGATGATGGTGCAGATGCAAGGAAAATTCTTTTAACAGGTGTTAAAGGTCTTGATTTAATTGAGTGTTCTGAAGTCGCTTCAATTTCTATTGCAGAGCCATTGCAGAATATTCATGTAAAAGAAACTGGAACTTACACATTGTCAGGAGGTATTTACCAATTAACTGCTGACACGGCTGCAAGTCCAGCAAGTGAAATTTGGTCAATAAAAGACATAACTGGGCAGAACGGTGGACTACATGTAAAGGATGACTCTACATCAGCAAATGATAAAACGGCAGACGAAGCAACTGTATCATGGGCAACTGCTAAAGAAACAACTTATGCAAGCGATACAGAACTGTATTCAGTTTCTTATAACGTAAAACCAGTATCTGGAAAAACTCCAAAAATTCTAGGTATCTCTGGTTGTATCAATGGCGGAAAAGGTGCCGGTAACATCTATGTTGACCTTTATCTTGGCTCAACAAAACTTGGTCGTGCACTTTGTGTAAAAAACGCTTCAGTTGATGCAACAACATTATTTGACGAAACTACCCAACTTACTGAAGAATCTACAATTACATTTAAAATTGGTGTAGTTGGTGGTAAAAAAGCTGGTCAGTCTGTTCAGATTCAGAATCTTGCTATGGTTTGTTCAGAGTAATCCTTAATTCTATTTACTTTTACCCTGTTTAGTTTTGTGAGCGGGGCAAATAGTAAAAAGGCTGATTTAGAGCAAAATCTTTTTCAGCCTTTTTGTTTTTTGGGTGAGACAGGTGTTTCTTGTCTCACCCTTTTTTGTTTTAATTCGCCCCCAAAGCGATTAGTAAGAAAATTCAAATATGACACCGAGGCTTTGATTGCACAATACCCGCATTCCCGAACCTGGTATGTGAAAGAAAATCCCTTTCGCACGACAATGTGTGAAAGGGATTTCTTGTTTTATTTATCTATATGCTTTTCCTGAAGCTCCTGCACTTCCTCGACAGAAAGGCCTATGGCCTGTGCGATTTGCTCTATTGTTAATATATGCATGGCAAGCAGGTTTTTGGCAGCATTTAGTGCCTTTCGCCGTTCTCCCCGCTTCTCCGCCCGGTACATGCCGTGGTTGTAGTCCCAGATGGCGTTCTCGTAGGAGTTCTGGCGGAACCATTCCGCATCTTCCTTGCTCATTGTCTTTACGATGAAATCTGCTGCCATAAGGGCCTCCTCGCTCTCGATTACTTTACGGACATAGGGCTGGTGTTTCTCGCTGTCGGCATAGGCGAAGAACATGCCCCATTTCTCGGCTTTGGTCAGTTGCTCAACAGGCTTGTCAATCAGCCGTCTCACCTTCACAAGATCCAAAAAGATTACATTCAGCTTGCCTGCAAGGCGAGTGCCCGTGTCCTTCCTCATAGTATACCATGAGACCGGGGAATTGTCATCTTTGTCCATCTCGAAATTCAGCACGGAAATCTGGTAGACCTTCGGTGAGTCGTAGCTGCTGCCGCGCTTGTTGCTGGAGCTGAGCAGTTTCGCCGCATGAATCTCGGCACGGCTCGCATAATCGTAGTCCTGATTCCGGCCCTGCATCTCAAGCTCGGCCTTCTCGCCGTCGTCGAAGGTGACATTGACATCAAAGCTCATCTGCTTCTCGTCGAGAATTTCCACAGGCTCCTCGTTCGGTAGAAGCTCCATCTCGGCGATTTTCCTCCCCAAAAGGGAGGAGATAAGGTCTTTGAGGGCGAAATTCGATTTTTCGGTTCCTTGGGTGAATATCGCCTTGAAAATCGGGTCGCACCTTGGGTTCAGGATTGCCGTTGGCGTCGGTCGGAGACTTTTCTTGCGCTGGCTTGTTTTTTCCATTTCTGCCTCTTTTCAAATATAATTTCTAGAAAATCCTTCAACTTTCTATACATATATATTTGAAAAATTTTTCGGTTTTCGGCAGTTGAGACGGAAAAATCTTTGAAATTTTTCGATAGTTTTATAAGTCTACAGAGTTTAATCTCTAAATTCTCTATGTTCTCTTCAGCGTTTATGGGATTTTTTACCTCAAATCTCCGGCTGCATCGAAACAGCGGTCACCAATTTTTTCAATCTGACGGATGATATCAATGTACAAAAGCTCTGAACGGACATCACCGCCGCTTTCAAGCCGGCTTCGAGCCAGTTTTTTGAGGGTCTTGCGCTCGTCATCAATCTGCTGTTCAAGCTCGCTGGCAAAGTCAAACTGCTCTGGCGTGAGCTTTTGAATCTGAGCCACATTCTTGTAAATGAAGTACATCAGCTGGCGGGCAAGTTCAAAGTATGGCAAAAGTCGGTCGAAATCTTCCTGATTGAAAGTCATTTCCTTTTCGATTGCCTTTTTGAGCTGGTAAGCGATGTTGAGACATCCGTCGGCCATAGCTTCCATTTCTGCGATAAGCTGCATCATAAGAGCCGCATTGTCTTTTGCAGAATCACTCAAATGAAGGTGGGTACAGCGAACAAGATACTGAGTCAGCTGCTCATTCATCTGGTCACAGTAGTCTTCGATTTCTACGATTTTTTTATAGCCCTTTTCAGCAAAATCCGGCTTGAAATCAGCGAAGCCAGTCTGAAGCTCATCAAACATCTGGGCAACTTTATCTGAAAAGAGTTTGACTTCATTTTGAGCACGGAATACACAGCCTTCTGGAGACTCAATTGCCATTCGCTCATTGAATTCAAGTTTATAGACATTAACTTCACTCTCTTTGTCGTCCTTAATAAGAATTCCAACGAATTTTGCAATCTGATTAACGAAAGGAATGAAAATAATAGTTCCCATCACCTTGAATGCCGTGTTCAGCATGGCGATTCGGTAAACGATGTTGTGTCCTGGAGAGATGAATTCGACAAAAGCCATGAAGGGCGAGAAGAAGATAAGCGCAATGATAACAGTTGCGACATTAAAAAGAACATGAACGGCGGCCGTGCGTTTTGCGTTTGCATTTGCACCGATTGCAGCCAAGATTGCGTCAACTGTCGAGCCAACAGAACTTCCAATAATCATTACGGCACCAAATCGCCAGAATTCGTTAAGTTCCTCAATGCTGGAATTTCCTTCTTTTGACATTGCAACAGCCATACCGATTACGATTGCAGACATTGCCGAAGATGAATGAATCAAAGCTGTCAGGAAAATTCCAATAAGAAGACCGATTGCGTAACTGATAAAGCCTAAACCATTTACGATTGCGATAAAGTTTATTACGAAAGATTTTACAGCAGGAACTGCAAAGAAGTCTGAAAGGCCGCCAAGACCAAAGAAGAGAAGACCGAAGCCCATGATTGCAAGCCAGAAGCCTTCTTTTGATTTAAATCGTTTCAGTATGTACAGAAGATAACCGAGACCGAAAATCGGAATCGCATAATCCTTAATCTCAAAACTTGAACCAAGAGCGACTATCCAGCCCGTTACCGTTGTACCGATGTTCGCTCCGAAAATTACGCCGATGCCCTGCACTACAGAAACAAGGCCGGCATTTACGAAGCTGACAAGCATGACTGTGGTTGCGCCCGATGACTGAATAATCATTGTCAGGATACAGCCGGTCAAAAGCCCCACCATTCTGTTTCCGGTCATAAAGGCCAAGGCTGCCTGCAATTTTTGACCAGCGCTTTTCTGGATTCCATCGCTCATAAGTTTCATGCCATAAAGCAAGAAACACAAACTTCCGGCGAAGTTTATAAAATTCAGAATCATGTTCGTCTCCACATGCCCCGCATCGAATTATTCCACCATTTGTCGTGCCACAGTTCTTCCCGCGATAGAAAGAATCAGTTCACTGTCTTTTTCGGCTATATATGGAATCGTAACATTGCCACCAGTGTGCTTTAATGTAACGATTGTATTTTTTACACCATTTTTAGAAGATTCAAGCGTCATTTCAACCGCATAGGGATAATTCGGAAGCTGTGCCGAAAAAATTCCCATAACGTCGTCATCTTGTTTTTTAGGAAGGGCAACTTCGGCGGTCAGCCTTGAATAATTGGGAAGATACTGGCTTGAATCCTTTTCCTGACTTGTGACCGTACCTTCTTTTTCATTGTCGGATGCAACATGGCCCGTAAAGTCAAAGACGATTTTTGAAGAAGCCAAAGTTGTCATAAGCTGCTTGAAATCAAGGCCTGTGATTTTCGGAACTCTGGTATTTTCGTATTCGGGACCACGACTTACAATGAGCTTGACGGTGACAGGATTTGAAATAATCGTTCCTTCCGGCGGTTCCTGTGCAAGAATTGTGCCTGCATCGCTTTGGTCAGCCTTGTAGCTTGGTTCAGCAAGAACGATGAGAGGCCGGGTTGAGCCAGTGAACATTGTCTGTAAGTTGATTTTTACCTCATCGAAATTCTGCCCGATGTAATTTTCGACATGGTCAAGAATTGCTCCACGGCTTACGGTAAGATTGACTCGTCTGCCAGCCTTTACGATGGAGCCTCCTTCAGGATTTTGGCTCAGGATTTTACCTGCATCATCTGGATTATCAGTGTATTTGAGCTGGATTTTTGGATAAAGCTCCTTTGCCTGCATTTCCAAAAGAGCGGTCGTTAAGTCTTTTCCTTCGACATTGGGCACCATAACCTGCTCCGGTCCGCGCACTGTCGCAAAAAAAGTTATCCAGCAGATTGCAAACATGAAGACAAGAGCAAGAACTACTACCAGCAGGAAGGGCTTTTTATTCTGTTCAAGGGCAGAAAGTGTTTCCTGACCTCCCTTCTTTAAGTTTTCAGCAATTTTTTTTGGCTCAAGTTTCATTTTCCTATCCTAATATAGAACCGACAAAATTTCTAGCACCATTGAGAAAAGACTTATAATCCATGGCCTTTTTTTTCTCCTGCTGTAATTCACTTACGACAAGAATTGAACCGTCACCGCAGGCAATTTCGATGCCGACAGATTTTCGATATGGAAGAACAGTGCCGGCCTTTTCGGAAGAGCTTCCTTCACCTACTTTTGCCTTTAAAATGGTTACTCGAATGTCGTTAAAAGAAGAAAAACAAAGGGGATATGGCGTAAATGCCCGTATTTTTCTTTCAATGACGGAAGCACTTTCATTCCAGTCGATTTTTCCGTCTTCTTTTTTGAGAAATTCCGTGTAGCTTGTTTCGCCAGACTGTTTTTTTCCGATGATTTCTGAATCTGAATTTGCTGCTTCTTTGAGGACTTTTTTTAGCAATTTGACTCCGGCTTCAGTTACTTTGCTAGACTCGCCGTCTCCATCCATCAAAGAAAGCGTTGTCTCCGTGCCGTCAAGCAGGATTTCTGTCTGGGCAAGGATGTCGCCCTCATCAGTTGCCAGAGCCAGTTTTTGCACCGTAATGCCAAGGCTCTTGTCGCCGTTAAGGATGGCCGCCGGAACTGGAGTGCAGCCACGGTATTTTGGAAGAGCCGAAGGATGAAGATTGATTCCACCAAGTGGAAAAAGTGCGAGGAATTTAGGCCCAAAAATGCGGCCGTAATCAAAAGAAAGAAGCAAATCTGCGCCAAGCGGAGAAATTGCCTGGCGAGCCTCGCTCATAAGATGGTCAAATTCAAAAACCGGGATGTCGTTTTGGCGGGCAACAGCAGCAACTTCGGTTGGAATCAAGTCTGAGTGGCGGCCGCGGCTTGACGGAGGATTTGTGAGAACGCCTGCAATCTGAAAGCCACATTCTTTTTGGACGGCAATGAGATTTTTAAGGACAATGGCTGACGCAAGGGGGGAGCCTGCGTAAAGGATTTTTAGGTTCTGCATGTAGGATTATTTTGCCTTTTTTGCTTCTTTAGCGGCTATTTTTGCAGCGATTTTAGCGGCTTTTTTTGCCCTTTCGGCCTCTTTTTTTGCAGCCCGCTCCAATCGTTTTTTCATTTTTTCTGTGATTTCAGCGGCAATCTGAGGGTCTCCGCGGTCGATGTAAACGATTCCTTCAAGATGGTCGTACTCGTGCTGAATAATTCTGGCCAAAAGACCGTCCGCCTCCAGAGTGAATGGCTTTCCATTCTCGTTGAGAGCCTGAACAGTAACTTTTGAAGGCCTTTTGATTGTTTCGTTAAAGCCAGGTAGTGAAAGACAGCCTTCGTCGTAATCACACAAATCATTGCTGGTGGCGATAATCTGGGGATTTACGAAAACCCGGCGCACTTCATCATCAGAAATGATAACGAAATAGCGGCGGGAATCGCCAATCTGAGGAGCTGCGAGACCAACGCCGTCTGCCTCCAGCATAGTCTGGAACATTTCATTGAAAGTCTCGCGGAGAGAATCATTGATTTCTTCTGCTTTTACCGGAACAGCCTTTTTTCTTAAAACTTCTTCGCCTAATTTGTAAATTTTCATGAAAGTGACCTGTTAAAAATGATTGAAAAAATAAAAAAGCGGTTGACGGGAGTCGGACCCGCCTCACAGGCTTGGGAAGCCCGGGTACTACCGATGTACTACAACCGCAAAGTTTTTACTATAATATTGCAATTTCGGTTTTATTGCAATCTGACCAATTTTAGCCGAGACGAATTCGGGCAGCACGAGCGTGTCCTGCCAGTCCTTCAGCATCGCCCAGAACTCCGGAAGCCTCTGCAGAAGCAATCGCACCCTTAGAACCCGGTACCGTACGCAAAGTCGTGACAGTTTTGAGAAAGACCCGGACACTAAGGCCACCGGTGAATCTTGCGCTTCCACTGGTCGGAAGTGTGTGGTTAAGCCCCGCCGCATAGTCGCCGAAGACCTCTGCGCTTCCGTGACCGATGAAAAGAGAGCCGTAATTGTGAACGAGGGAAGCAATTTTATCACGTTCCCTACCCTCTTCCATTGCAAGTTCCAGATGCTCAGGGGCTTTTTTGTTGGCACATTCAGCAGCCTCTTCAAGATTTTTGCAGATGATGATTCTACCGCAATTTTTAATGCTCTGCTCTGCTGTCGCCTTTGTGGAAAGAGTGGCAAGCTGTTTTTCGATTTCTTCTGCAACGGCTTTTGCGAGTTCTTCTGAATCCGTGGCCATTACCGGCTGGGCAACGATGTCGTGCTCTGCCTGAGCCAAAAGGTCTGCGGCAACCCAGGCAGGATTTGCGCTCTTGTCTGCGATGATAAAAACCTCAGTTGGGCCTGCAACCATGTCGATGCCGACAGTGCCGTAAACCAGCTTTTTTGCCTCAGCGACGAATTTGTTGCCGGGGCCTACGATTACATCCGTTCGGGGGACAGACTGGGTGCCAAAAGCCATGGCTCCAATTGCCTGAGAGCCGCCACACGCAAATGCCTTTGTGACTCCGCAAATGTAGGCAGCGGCCATGATATTCTCATCGGCATAGGGTTTTCCGCCGACAAAAGACTTTCCGGGAATGCCAGTGCCTGCTTTTTCGGCGGCCGCCTTGTCTTCTGGATGGACACGGGGCGGTGTGCAGAGAATTACTTCCTTAACGCCAGCCGCAACGGCCGGAGTGATTGTCATAACTACTGTTGAAACAAGCGGAAAGCGACCGGCCGGAACATAAACGCCAGCACGGTCAACAGGAATATTTTTTTGCCCCGTAAAAACGCCCTCGGTAAGCTCAATCTCAAAATCATCAAAAGACTCACGCTGTTTTTTTGCAAAACGCAAGGCCAGGTCGTGGCTGTATTCGATTGCCTTGTACAAATCAGGATTTTCAAGCTGCATTTTCTCGGCAGCGGCCTTAAGCTCAGCCATGGGGATTTCAAGGGAAGAAGGTGCCGAAACATCAAATTTTGCGCCATATTCAGAAAGAGCAGCATCACCACGATTTTTTACATCGGAAAGAACATCTTTTACAATATCGATAGAAGCACCGAAATCACGGCCTGTAAAGAATTCAGGCTCAATTTCAGCGTAGGACTGTATTTTTATCATAGGAATAATATAGCGAATTTTAGCGGGGATTACTAGCAAATTCTCTGGCGTTCGATTTCGTCTACAAGGACTGAGACCAATTTTTTCTCGTTTTCAGTCATTAAGGAAAGTTTTTTTGCCAGAATACGGACATCTGCTGAATAACAGACATCAGTGCAGGCGGAATCTGTACGCTCTTTTCCGGTTACCAAGAATTCAACGGATACATCAAGTTCATCCGCGATTTTTACAGCGATGTCGGCGGGAGGAATATTTCCATGCTCACGCAAATAATTATCAAGAGTCCGCTTGTTTATGCCCGTGCGGGCGGAAAGCTCCTTCACTAATATTCCCTGAAAAGAAAGCTCTGATTTCAGATTTTCCCGAAAACCCATGAGTATATAATACTTAGAAATGCGTAATCCTATTGAAGATTTGTTTGATTAAAGCTATCATTCAACTGATTTGTCGAATCTGCGTAATAAGCGACTTTGTTACGCAAATCTAAAAAAAGGAGATTTCTATGAAAAAATTACTTACGGTTCTGGCTCTTGGAGCCTTATTAGCTTCATCTTCGTTCGCAGAATTTGCGGTCGGTGTCCGGGGTTCCCTTGGAATCAGTGACGCATGGATTGCCGACGACACAAAACATCAGATTGGAAACAGTATTTCTTCAGGATTGACTGATGCCTCATACTCGGTTGACAATGAGGCGATTCTATGCGGCGGCGGAGCGGTTTGGGGAACATACAGTTTTAAGAGCCTTCCCGCACTCGCCTTGCAAACTGAAATCGGACTCCTTTTTAACAACGGAACAAAAGTCACAGGTGAAGCGAAATCAGGCACCAAACAAATTGAGATGGAAGACACTTTCTCTTATTCAAGCCTGGAACTTCCATTCCTCGTAACTTTTACGGTAAACAAAGGCGGATTCTTTGAATTCACTCCTCAGGCCGGCATTTATCTCTCATTCCCCATAAGTAAAATAAAGCAGGAGATGGATGCAAAGGGAAAGTTAAACGGCGTAACAGTTACCGAAAATTCAAGCGAAAGAAGTGATGATTTAGACAATGCCTTCATCTTTGGAACTGCATTCGGAGCAGATTTCGCCTTTAATTTCAGCAAAAAATCTGCCCTCGTATTGAATGCCCGCTACATGATTGACTTAGGCGAACTGAAATCAAATGATGAAAATCTGGGTACAAGAAGAGCCTTCTTGATGTCAGCCGGCTACCGTTACACATTCAGATAGATTCATGGGCTAGGGGGTGTAGCCACGCCGAAGGCGGCCGCAAGCTGAACGAGCAATTAGCGAGTGAGTGAGCGGCTGGAGCGTAAGCGGAATGGCGAAAGACCCGACGGCGAAGCCGTAGCCCCCATTAACAAAAAACGGGACAAGCAAAGCACCCGCCCGGTGTCAATCTGTCATTTAAAATTATACCAATGCAATCTGCACCTTTTTGCCAAGAACCGCGGCGAATCTTTCGAGAATACCAATAGAAGTGTTGTGTGCAAAATTGAGAACATTATCAACGGCAGTCCGAGATGTGTGCATTTTTTTTGCCATTGCGGATTTTGAAATGTTCTGCTTTTTCATTTCCTCTTCGAGCTGGAGAACAATAAGGCGTTTTGCAGCAATTTCCTGCGCTTCCTCATAAAGCCCTTGCTCAATCATAAAATCATCAAAATTCTGTCCCATTCCTTTCATTTGTTCATTTCCTTGAACAGTCTCAGTCTGTTCTTTGCGGTTTCAAGTTCATTTTGCGGGGTTTTTTGAGATTTTTTTACAAAGCCATGTAGCAAAATCATTATATTTTCTGCAATTGTAAAAAAGATTCTGCAAATTCCGTCTGTTATATTTACTCTGATTTCCCACAAGTCAGTCTCCATTTTTCTGACAAGTGGAAGTCCTAGAGGAAAACCTTTTTGCACCTCAAATATTTTCGCACCAACTTCTCGTTTATCATCCCTCGAAAGGCCTAGAATAAAGTCTCTACAAGGTTGATTTCCCTGTTCGGTTTGAAAAAAAGCGGTTGTCAAAGGCTGTTCTCTTTCCACAATTTAACTGTACACTATATTGTTCAGAGTGTCAAATAAAAAAACATCGGGGAAGCAACTCACCCGGTGTCAATTTATCATTCCTAATTGCTAACTTACAAAGTCGGATATTTTGCAAAGTATTTTTTTGTTTCCTCTGCCACGACTCCGCTCAAAACAATCAGTGAGATACAGTTAGGAATTGCCATAAGCCCGTTGGTGATGTCGGCGATTGTGAAGACTGCGTTGACCGTGAAGTAAGGTCCGATTGCGATTGCGGCGATGTAAATCAGTCGGTAGATGAAGACCAGCTTCATGCGGCCGTTGGTGATGTATTCAAGACACTTTTCTGAGTAGTAATCCCAGCCCAAAATCGTCGTGAAGGCAAAGAAAGCCAGACAGAGCATGAGAAGGAACTGGACTGAAACGCCGTCGCCGCCAAGGTCGAATGAAAGGGCTGCCGCCGTGAGCTGAACGCCTTTGAGACCTTCCGCATTGAAAGAAGGGTTACAGAGGGCGATTACGATTGCCAAACCTGTCATCGTACATACGATGAGGGTATCGATTACTGTTCCTGTCATGTTGACCAGGCCCTGCTCAACAGGCTCGTTTGTCTGAACAGGAGCCGCAGCGATTGGAGCGGAACCCAAGCCGGCCTCGTTTGAGAAAATTCCTCGCGCGATACCTTTCTGCATTGATTCGGTAATTTGTTTAATTGTCCAGCCTACAGCTCCTCCCGCCACTGCCTTGAAGCCGAATGCTGATTTGAAGATGAGGGCGAAGGCTGCGGGGATATGAGTTGCGTTCATAATCAAAACTGAAAGTCCCAAAAAGACATAGATGATTGCCATTGCCGGAACGACTTTTTCTGCGACTTTTGAGATTCGTTTGAGACCGCCCAGGATTACAAGAGCAGCACAGACTGTGACGATGATTCCGCCGATGACTGTTGCCCAGGTGTATGAGTTTTCGCCGATTGTGAAAGCGATGTTCGTATTGTTCGGGTCAAATGCCATGTTGACTGCGGATGTGATTCCGTTGATCTGGGTCATTGTACCAATTCCGAGAAGACCTGCGAGAACTCCGAAAACAGCGAAGAGGACTGCAAGCCACTTCCATTTAGAGCCCATACCTTTTTCGATTGTGTAGAATGGACCGCCCAAAACATGACCGTCTTCTTTTACCTCACGATATTTGATTGCAAGCATACACTCAGCGAATTTTGTGGCCGTTCCAAGAATTGCGGCAATCCACATCCAGAAGAGAGCTCCAGGACCGCCGGCAGCAATTGCAGTTGCGACACCAACGATGTTTCCAGTTCCGATTGTTGCAGAAAGTGCTGTACAAAGAGCAGAAAATCCCGAAAGCTCTCCGCGACCTTCATTTTCTTTGAAAATTGAGCGGAATGCTCGTCCAAGTTTTGTGAACTGCAAGCCTCTTGCCCGAATCGTAAGAACAAGGCCGGTTGCAAGAATGAGGACGATGGTTGGAATTCCCCAAACCACATCGTCGATTGAGTTAAGGATTTTGTCAAACATTTTTAAATCCCCATTTACTGTCATTTGCGACAATGACAGTTTAAAAAGAAAATAGAGTTTGCCCCGAAAAAAAATCGAAACAAACTCTCCAAAGAGTAGGATTGGAACTTCTTTCGCCCTGTCCTTTGTGCCTGAGATATCGATTGTAATAATCTTAACCCTTCGGCGCCTCACCCCATCGTGAAGACTCTCCAGAGAGCCCTTGCCTGCCCCACAAGCAAACAAAGACTTATATAGAATATCGGAAAGTCGGGGCTTTGACTATAGAAAAAACCTATCGTAAATCAGGCGTTCTTATCCAGTCCTGGTCGGTGTAGGTGCGGTTTTCGCCGCCCATGCTCCAGATGAAGGTGTAGTTTGATGTACCGGCACCTGAGTGGATGCTCCAGCTTGGGTTGATTACGGCCTCGTTGTTGTGCATTACCAGGTGGCGTGTCTGCTGTGGCTCACCCATGAAGTGGAAGACGACCTGATCCTCCGGGAAGTCGAAGTAGAAGTAGACTTCCATGCGGCGCTCATGAGTGTGAGCAGGCATTGTGTTCCAGACAGAACCAGTCTCAAGGTGAGTCATGCCCATTGAAAGCTGGCAGGTGTCGAGAACTGACGGGTGAATGTACTGGTTGATTGTGCGGTCATTAGACTCAGCGGCACTTCCCATGTGTATGTGGTTTGCCTGCTCGTAAGTGATGATTCGGCTCGGGTATGTGCAGTGAGCCGGAGTTGAGTTCATGTAGAATTTTGCAGGATTTTTTGCATCTTTTGAAGAAAGTGTTACTGATTTTGTGCCTGCTCCAAGGTAAAGGGCATCGTAGTGCTTGATTTCGTAAGTTTTGCCGTCAGCAACAACAACTCCGTCGCCGCCGATGTTAATCATGCCAAGCTCTCGTCGCTGCAGGAAGAAGTCAACTCCGAAGTCCTTCATTGCGTCGATGTTCTTGTCCAGGGCAACAGTCTCGTCAACCGGCATACAACCCAAAGTTACGATTCGGTCGATGTGGCTGTAAACTGCCGTGACATCATTTTTGATGAAGATGTTCTGAATGAGGAATTCTTCCCTCATTTCCTCTGTAGTCATTCTTTTGAACGGCT